>NZ_JACVZN010000057.1:0-3368 GCF_017151895.1 Staphylococcus sp. EG-SA-15
TGGTCAAAATAATGGTAATCAGTCATTCGAGGAAGATACAGAAAAAGACAAACCTAAGTATGAACATGGCGGTAACATCATTGATATCGACTTCGACAGTGTGCCACATATTCACGGATTCAATAAGCACACTGAAATTATTGAAGAAGATACAAATAAAGATAAACCAAGTTATCAATTCGGTGGACACAATAGTGTTGACTTTGAAGAAGATACACTTCCAAAAGTAAGCGGTCAAAATGAAGGTCAACAAACGATTGAAGAAGATACAACGCCGCCAACACCACCGACACCAGAAGTACCGAGTGAGCCGGAAACACCAACACCGCCAACACCACCGACACCAGAAGTACCGAGTGAGCCGGAAACACCAACACCGCCAACACCAGAAGTACCAAGTGAGCCGGAAACACCAACGCCACCGACACCAGAAGTACCAAGTGAGCCGGAAATACCAACACCACCAACGCCAGAGGTACCAAGTGAGCCGGAAACACCAACACCGCCAACACCAGAGGTGCCAGCTGAGCCGGAAACACCAACACCGCCAACACCAGAGGTACCAGCTGAACCTGGTAAACCAGTACCACCTGCCAAAGAAGAACCTAAAAAGCCTTCTAAACCAGTGGAACAAGGTAAAGTAGTAACACCTGTTATTGAAATCAATGAAAAGGTTAAAGCAGTGGCACCAACTAAAAAAGCACAATCTAAGAAATCTGAACTACCTGAAACAGGTGGTGAAGAACCAACAAACAAAGGCATGTTGTTCGGCGGATTATTCAGCATTCTAGGTTTAGCATTATTACGGAGAAATAAAAAGAATCACAAAGCATAATCAATCCAAAATTGACGGGTTTATTTCATAAATTATATGAAGTAAGCCTGTTTTTTTATATTAAATCAAATTTCTAATAGAAAATTAGAGTGTTTTCTGATTGCTGAAGCACTTTATGTCTGATGATTGATTACAAAATGAGAGATAAAGTTAGAATTTAAAACTAGTTTGTATGTACAAATTAGATTGAATCAATAAGGCAAATTTGATAAATGCAATTATTAACTAGATGCAAATTTAGTGAAATTTAAAATGTCGTCTTGAAATACGGCTGTTTCTGTATAAATAATCATTAAAATCAAACAAAAACCGAACGATATAAAATTATAATGACGTTATTAATACAATGAAAGGCATTTCAGTGACTTTTTAATGATGCATTGTACAGGCGATTATTATGTATGCTTTAGTATATTGCTTTAAATTAGATGAATTTTAATTTAATTTAAAAAGTGAGTATAAAAAATACAAGCCTGTTATATCAAGGTATTCAAGAGCTTTGTATACAATATATATGTGAGTTCCAAATAATAAAAAACTCATTATACATAAAGTTAACAACAATCTTAACTTTTTATTAACTCGCTTTTTTTCATTGCTTTTAAAAACCGAACAATATAGAATTGCATTTATTGAGTTAAAAAATAAATGAATTTTACATTTAAGGGAGAATATTATAGTGAAAAGCAATCTTAGATACGGCATAAGAAAACACAAATTGGGAGCGGCCTCAGTATTCTTAGGAACAATGATCGTTGTTGGAATGGGACAAGAAAAAGAAGCTGCAGCATCGGAACAAAACAATACTACAGTAGAGGAAAGTGGGAGTTCAGCTACTGAAAGTAAAGCAAGCGAAACACAAACAACTACAAATAACGTTAATACAATAGATGAAACACAATCATACAGCGTGACATCAACTGAGCAACTATCACAATCAACACAAGTAACAACAGAAGAAGCACCAACAACAGTGCAAGCACCAAAAGTAGAAACTTCGCGAGTTGATTTGCCATCGGAAAAAGTTGCTGATAAGGAAACTACAGGAACTCAAGTTGACATAGCTCAACCAAGTAACGTCTCAGAAATTAAACCAAGAATGAAAAGATCAACTGACGTTGCCGTAGTAGCAGGAGAAGCTAAGGCGACAGGTACAGATGTAACAGGTAAAGTGAAAGTTACTGAAAGCTCTTTAGAAGGACATAAACAAGGAACAAATGTTGTTAATCCTCATAACGCTGAAAGAGTAACCTTAAAATATAAATGGAACTTTGATGAAGGGATTAAGGCGGGAGATTATTTTGATTTCACATTAAGTAATAATGTTGAAACACATGGTATCTCACCTCTTCGTAAAGTGCCAGATATAAAAAGTAAAGATGATAACATTGTGGCTGTTGGCCACGTGTTAGATGAAAGAAAAATTAGATATATATTCAAAGAATATGTAAAAGATAAGAAAGATTTAACCGCTGAACTAAGTTTAAATTTGTTTATTGATCCAACAACAGTTACAAAACAAGGAAAACAAACAATTGAAGTTAAATTAGGTGAAAATAAGATTTCAAAAGAATTTGATATCAAATACCTAGACGGTGTTAAAGATAAGTGGGGCGTAACCGTAAATGGACGTATAACTTTATTAGATAAACAAAATAATAAAATACATCATTTAGCATATATTAATCCTAAAAAAAGTGAGATGACCTCAATAACTATAAATGGTTTTTTTGCGAAAGGCGGATTGTCTACTGAGAGTACTCCAACCGTTAAAGTTTACGAATATTTGGGGAGTGATGAATTACCAGAAAGCGTCTATGCTAACACAAATGATCAAGAGAAATTTAAAGATGTTACCAATGACATGAGTGATAAATTAACGCTAAGTGAAAACGGTAGCTATAAATTAACTTTAGATGCACTAAATAAGAAAAGTTATGTTGTAAGTTTTGAAGGTAAATATAATGAAAATGACAAGGAGTTATTATTCAGAACTAATTTGCATGGCTATCATGCTAATTACGGTTATTACTATTATTATCCAGTAAGTTTAACATGGGACAATGGCGTTGCATTCTACTCTAATAACGCTCAAGGCGACGGTAAAGATAAGCCAAATGATCCTATCATTGAGAAGAGTGAACCAATTGAATTAGACATTAAATCAGAGCCGCCAGTGGAGAAGCATGAATTGACTGGTACAATCGAAGAAAGTAACGATTCTAAGTCAATTGATTTTGAATATCATACAGCTGTTGAAGGTGTAGAAGGTCATGCAGAAGGTATTATTGAAACTGAAGAAGATTCTATTCATGTGGATTTTGAAGAATCTACACATGAAAATTCAAAACATCACGCTGATGTTGTTGAATATGAAGAGGATACAAACCCAGGTGGTGGCCAAGTAATAACTGAGTCTAACTTAGTTGAATTTGACGAAGAGTCTACAAAAGGTATTCTAACTGGCGCAGTGAGCGACCATACAACAGTTGAAGATACGAAAGAATATACGACTGAAAGTAATCTGATTGAA
>NZ_JACVZN010000058.1:0-2877 GCF_017151895.1 Staphylococcus sp. EG-SA-15
ATAGTAGCTGGTTTTATATCAATGGTGCCTTATATGATGAAAACTATTTATCATGTAAATGTAGCGACAATAGGTAATAGTGTTATTTTTCCTGGAACCATGAGTGTTATTGTTTTTGGTTATTTTGGTGGTTTTTTAGTGGATAGAAAAGGATCATTATTTGTTTTTATTTTAGGATCATTGTCTATCTCTATAAGTTTTTTAACTATTGCATTTTTTGTTGAGTTTAGTATGTGGTTGACTACTTTTATGTTTATATTTGTTATGGGCGGATTATCTTTTACTAAAACAGTTATATCAAAAATAGTATCAAGTAGTCTTTCTGAAGAAGAAGTTGCTTCTGGAATGAGTTTGCTAAATTTCACAAGTTTTTTATCAGAGGGAACAGGTATAGCAATTGTAGGAGGTTTATTGTCACTACAATTGATTAATCGTAAACTAGTTCTGGAATTTATAAATTATTCTTCTGGAGTGTATAGTAATATTCTTGTAGCCATGGCTATCCTTATTATTTTATGTTGTCTTTTGACGATTATTGTATTTAAACGTTCTGAAAAGCAGTTTGAATAGTTATATTATATTTTGGTTTAGAACTATGAGTGGCTAGCATTTTGCCACTCATTTTTTGCGTTAGCAAAAACAGGTTTAAGCCTCGCAGAGCACACGTATTAACGACTTATTAAAAATAAGTCTAGTGTGTTAGACTTAAACTATTAAATACACATGAAACCTTTGTACTTAGGAGTGATTTTTATATGTCTTATTCCATTGTTAGAGTTTCAAAAGTTAAATCTGGAACAAATACAACGGGCATACAAAAACATGTTCAAAGAGAAAATAATAATTATGAAAATGAAGATATAGACCATAGTAAAACTTACTTAAATTATGATTTGGTAAATGCTAATAAACAGAATTTTAATAACTTGATTGATGAAAAAATCGAACAGAATTATACAGGCAAAAGAAAAATTAGAACAGACGCGATTAAACACATTGATGGTTTAATTACATCAGACAATGATTTCTTTGATAATCAAACGCCAGAAGATACAAAGCAGTTTTTTGAATATGCTAAAGAGTTTTTAGAACAAGAATACGGTAAAGATAATTTATTATATGCAACAGTTCACATGGACGAAAAAACACCACATATGCATTATGGCGTTGTTCCAATAACTGATGATGGTCGTTTAAGTGCTAAAGAAGTTGTAGGTAATAAAAAAGCTTTAACAGCGTTTCAAGATAGATTTAATGAGCATGTTAAACAACGAGGATATGATTTAGAACGTGGGCAATCAAGACAAGTAACAAATGCTAAACATGAGCAAATAAGTCAGTATAAACAAAAAACAGAATATCATAAGCAAGAATATGAACGTGAGAGCCAAAAAACAGACCATATAAAGCAAAAGAACGATAAATTAATGCAAGAGTACCAAAAATCGTTAAATACGCTTAAAAAGCCTATAAATGTTCCGTATGAGCAAGAAACTGAAAAAGTAGGTGGTTTATTTAGCAAAGAAATACAAGAAACTGGAAATGTTGTAATAAGCCAAAAAGATTTCAATGAATTTCAGAAACAGATAAAAGCTGCTCAAGATATTTCGGAAGATTACGAGTATATAAAGTCTGGTAGAGCCTTAGATGATAAAGATAAGGAAATACGAGAGAAAGATGATTTATTAAATAAAGCAGTTGAGCGTATTGAAAACGCAGACGATAATTTTAACCAACTTTACGAAAATGCAAAGCCACTTAAAGAGAATATAGAAATAGCGTTAAAGCTTTTAAAAATCTTACTAAAAGAGTTAGAACGAGTTTTAGGAAGAAATACCTTTGCGGAAAGAGTTAATAAGTTAACAGAAGATGAACCAAAACTAAATGGTTTAGCAGGAAACTTAGATAAAAAAATGAATCCAGAATTATATTCAGAACAGGAACAGCAACAAGAACAACAAAAGAATCAAAAACGAGATAGAGGTATGCACTTATAGAACATGCATTTATGCCGAGAAAACTTATTGGTTGGAATGGGCTATGTGTTAGCTAACTTGTTAGCGAGTTGGTTGGACTTGAATTGGGATTAATCCCAAGAAAGTACCAACTCAACAACACATAAAGCCCTGTAGGTTCCGACCAATAAGGAAATTGGAATAAAGCAATAAAAGGAGTTGAAGAAATGAAATTCAGAGAAGCCTTTGAGAATTTTATAACAAGTAAGTATGTACTTGGTGTTTTAGTAGTTTTAACTGTTTACCAGATAATACAAATGCTTAAATAAAAAAAGACTTGATCTGATTAGACCAAGTCTTTTGATAGTGTTATATTAATAACAAAATAAAAAGGAGTCGCTCACGCCCTGACCAAAGTTTGTGAACGACATCATTCAAAGAAAAAAACACTGAGTTGTTTTTATAATCTTGTATATTTAGATATTAAACGATATTTAAATATACATCAAGATATATATTTGGGTGAGCGATTCCTTAAACGAAATTGAGATTAAGGAGTCGATTTTTTATGTATAAAAACAATCATGCAAATCATTCAAATCATTTGGAAAATCACGATTTAGACAATTTTTCTAAAACCGGCTACTCTAATAGCCGGTTGGACGCACATACTGTGTGCATATCTGATCCAAAATTAAGTTTTGATGCAATGACGATCGTTGGAAATCTCAACCGAGACAACGCTCAAGCCCTTTCTAAATTTATGAGTGTAGAGCCCCAAATAAGACTTTGGGAGGTTCTGTTGCAAAGTAAAAAAATATAGCTAACCACTAATTTATCATGTCAGTGTTCGCTTAACTTGCTAGCATGATGCTAATTTCGTGGCATGGCGAAAATCCGTAGATCTGAAGAGACCTGCGGT
>NZ_JACVZN010000059.1:0-2771 GCF_017151895.1 Staphylococcus sp. EG-SA-15
TATAAATTCAACTTTGCAACAGAACCAATCAAACTATAGAGCAAGCTGGTAATGAATTTAAAAAATAAATTGGGATCATAACGCAATAAAAAGAGGAAGTTGCAGAGAAAAAGATAAAAATAATAAAGACATTAAATAATTGTAGATAATACAAAACGCTAAGAAATGTCCTGTGTTGCAGTGAGGATTGAGTTTGTGTGACTACGGTAAGTTATATAATAAAGGATGTCATGCTATACAACATCCTTTATAAATTGCGTTCTATAAAAATTAATTCGACTTAAGTAAAGAATAAATTTTTAATAGTTAATGCTATACCTAAAATAGTAGCAATAAAAGAAAAAAAGCCTATGAGTAAACTTTTTATGAAAGAAAGCTTAAATTTAATTAATTCATCTCGTTGGTGACTTTCATCGTTAAATATCCAATTGTAAATAGAAGTAATTATATTTCTCAAAGTTTGTATCAGCCAGTAAGAAATAAGAACTGAAGTAATAATAATAATATAGTTATCAAAATGAGTAAGATTTTCTATACCTTTTCTAATAAATATGTATATATGATAAGAAATAATAATTATTAGAGTAGTTATTTTAACAAATTTTAATAATGAATTTTTACCTTTAAAGTAAACTACATAAAACATCATTAAATACAATGCAACTACCCAAAATATAAGAATTAAAGAAACAGCGCTTGACAAAGCTTCAATTAATGATTTATTCATAAATGTAACCTTGTATGCTAAAATAAATGCATAAGTTATTAATGTAAAAGGACTTAAAAATAAAGCGCCGATAGCATTTTGCAAAAATGTTTTAATTTCTAAACTTTTAAAGTAGTTACAAAAATGATGGAACTGCTTTTGCTTTTTTGCTGAGAGTTTCATAAAAAAACACTCCTGTTTAGCAAGTTTAATTCTATATAAAAACTATAAAAAATATATCATAATGAAACTTTTTCTTACAATACTTTTTGTAAAAATGAAATGATTTGTTTAATGATAATTTAAAGGGCAAAAAAGGGTACAGTTTTGAAATAAAGGACAAGAGTATGAAATTATTAACAATATAAGACGTTGAGAAACGTTCTGTGTTGCGATGAGTGAAACGATTAACTCTGGATTTACCCATGTTATTTTTTTACTAAGAGTAACATTATGAGTAATTAATTAATATTGAAGTGATATAAATGAATTTAACAGTTCGGGAGGTGATGATGTTATGTTAAAAGATATAACATATTTAAAGCTATTGGATCTTGAATATAAGATGCTTTGTAGCTAAATTTAATCAACATTATCACAAAGTATCTTATTTATTAATAAGTAAAATAAATATACTTGTGAAAGGTTGAAAACAATGAAAACAATGATTTATCCTCACCAATATAATTATATCAGATCGGTTATTTTAAGATTGAAAAATGTATATAAAACGGTAAATGATAAAGAAACCGTCAAAGTTATTCAATCGGAAACCTATAATGATATTAATGAGATTTTTGGTCATATAGATGACGATATTGAAGAATCTTTAAAAGTATTAATGAACATCAGATTATCAAACAAAGAAATTGAAGCAATACTTAATAAATTTTTAGAATATGTAGTACCTTTTGAACTACCTAGTCCGCAAAAACTTCAGAAAGTATTTAAGAAAGTTAAAAAAATAAAAATACCTCAATTTGAAGAATATGATTTGAAGGTAAGTTCATTTGTAGGATGGAATGAACTTGCATCAAATCGGAAATATATAATATATTACGATGAAAAAAAACAATTAAAAGGACTTTATGGAGAAATTTCTAATCAGGTTGTAAAGGGGTTCTGCACAATTTGTAATAAAGAATCTAATGTTTCATTATTCATGAAAAAGTCAAAAACCAATTCGGATGGTCAATATGTAAAAAAAGGTGACTATATATGTCGAGATAGCATTCATTGTAATAAACAATTAACAGATATTAATCAGTTTTATAATTTTATTGATAAACTAGATTAAGGAATAAACTATGTTTGTGAAAATTGTGATTGTTAAATAATATTGTTTACCGTTAATTATGGATATAAATAGCTTTAAATTCAGAGGGCAAAAAAAGGGCATAATTTTGATGATAAGGGCAAATTAAATAGTTAGCACACGGACAAGTTAAATAATTCGTTTCAAGCGTCACTCATTGAGTGGCGTTTTTTTTATTTTAAGAAATTTTTTAATACATATTGTAATAAATTTTAACTCGGGTTAGCTTATTGTTGGAGGTGCTAAAATGAACTATAAAATCGAAATTTTAGATGATTGTAATGTGATCTATGTTAGAAATAAAGGTAAGTATGGTAGTAATAAGAATTATGAAATGATGAAGAATTTTAAAGAGTGGATTAAAGAAAATTGTTATTGGAGATATGTTGAAACTAACGGAATATTAGGTGTAGCATTAGATGATCCGCAAATTGTCGAAGAAGAATCATGTAGATATGATTTAGTTTTAAAAATAGACGAAGATGTAAAGATAAATGATTTTATAAATTCTCGAAGTTTTACGGGAGGAAAATATGTTGTTTTTGCATTACCACATACAACAAAAGGTTCTGTTGCAAAGTAAAAAATATAGCTAATCACTAATATATCATGTCAGTGTTCGTTTAACTTGCTAGCATGATGCTAATTTCGTGGCATGGGGAAAATCCGTAGATCTGAAGAGACCTACGGTTCTTTTTATATAGAGCGTAAATACATTCAATACCTTTTAAAGTATTCTTTGCTGTATTG
>NZ_JACVZN010000005.1:0-90687 GCF_017151895.1 Staphylococcus sp. EG-SA-15
TATTTATATGGTATGTAACCTAAAACTCCTGTAAGAAGAAGCGCCCCTAGAAATTGAGTCATCTTATCACCTACTTTTTATTTTATTATAACATATTTAGTACCTAGTACTAAATTTTGGGTAGCCCACCTACCCTTATTATTTTTTACAAATTTACAGAACGTACGTTCTCTCAGGAGGTATAAACATGTGGATTGAAAAATTTAAAAACAAAAATAACGAAACTAAATACAGATATTACGAGAAGTACAAAGATCCATACACAGATAAATGGAAGCGCGTAAGTGTTGTGTTGAACAAGAATACAAAACAATCTCAAAAAGAAGCAATGTTTCGTTTAGAAGAAAAAATAAAAGAAAAACTGAACAACAAGTCGTCAAGCGAATTAAAAACTTTGACTTTTCACGCGCTATTAGATGAATGGCTTGAATATCATATAAAAACATCAGGTTCAAAGTTGACTACTCTTAATAATATAAAAATAAGAATTAAAAACATTAAACGATACTGCTCTGAGAACTTGCTTTTAAACAAACTTGATACAAAATATATGCAGATATTTATTAATAAATTATCAGATATCTATTCTCAAAATCAAGTAACCCGTCAACTCGGAGATATGAAAGGAGCTATTAAATATGCAGTTAAATTTTACAATTATCCAAATGAATATTTGTTAACTAATGTCAAAATTCCTAAAAGAAGAAAAACAATAGAGGATATCGAAAAAGATGAATCTAAAATGTACAACTATTTAGAAATGAACCAAGTCCTACAGATACGTGATCATATACTAAATGATAATAAGTTACACAAGCGAAATCGCATTTTAATTGCCAGCATCTTAGAAGTACAGGCTTTAACTGGTATGCGCATAGGAGAACTACAAGCACTGCAGGAAAAAGATAATAGATTTATTAAACAAAACTATCAATATAACAGGTACAATTCACCGCATTAAATACGAGGAAGGATTCGGATACAAAGACACTACAAAGACTATAAGTTCAAAAAGAAGTATCAGCATCAATTCTAGAACCGTAGAAATTTTTAAAAAGATAATACTGGAAAACAAAATGTTGAAAAGATGGAATTCGAGCTATGTTGACAGAGGGTTCATATTCACAACAAAAAAAGGGAATCCTTTATGTAATAATCAAATCGCCGGTGTGCTTAAGAAAACTACAAAAGCTTTAAATATGAATAAGAAAGTTACCACGCACACATTTAGACATACACACATAACTTTATTAGTAGAAATGAATGTTTCTTTAAAAGCAATTATGAAAAGGGTAGGACATGTAGATGAAAAAACAACCATTCGCATATATACTCATGTAACTGAAAAAATGGATAGAGAACTAACTCAAAAACTCGAAAACATTCCAAGTTAGCTTAAATCTGCCCTTTTTTTGCCCTTATATTTTTTATAAGCTTTATAAAACGCTTGAGAACACTGGCGTTAAAGCTTTTCTTGAAATAAACATATCATCATAATGAGATGGTTCAAAAATCTGATTAACAATTAACGGTTTCATATTTCTAACTATATCATCTAAGTGATTTTCTAAAATCGGCGAAGCTATTTTTAAATTATTTAAAAATTCGTCTAAGTTTTTAAGTTTACTTTTTAAAACTTCAAGCATTTTATCAATTTCGTCAACATTTATTCCCATTGCCTTTATCTTTATTTTCATTCCTGATTTATATATTAAACTGCTTATTTCATAAATATGTCTCACAGCTGTTTCTACCGAATGTATAACTTCAAGAATGTAGTTTAATACTGGTTCAAAATAATTATTGTAAGTTTCTTGAACATAATCACTAATTTTGTTAACTGCATTATCAATATGGTTTTTTAAAATTGTCATTTTTCTAGTTAAATAATTAGAAGATTGTACTTGACCCGAAATCATATGTTCACCACTATAATTAATAGATAAGTTTCCATCCATTACCGTTGCATCTTGATGAGACATTATATTTTTAATATCGGTTATCTGCTCTCCATATACATCATTTTGCTTTTTCACAAAATTTATATTATTATTCACAACATTTAAATGCTTCATCATTTCCTCTGTCACGCCATCTTCAAAATCATGATCTAAATTTTTAAACATTTCTTTAATTACGTTATCAAGTGAATCATGTAAACTTTCTATGCCACGTTGTAATTTTTTATCTAAATCTTCAAGAATTTCTTCAATAGTATTTAATTCAAGAATAAGGACTCCAGCTGCTGGAGCTATTAAGATTATTACGACAAGATTTTTTTTGACATCATCAATTGCGCTAAATACATCCTGTTTAAAAGAAGTTAATTCCCTACTCATTCCTTCAAGGATATCAACTTCGACAATCTTTTTAAAATCTTGTTTAAGTTTATGTTTTCTTTCTCCAAAATTAGAATTTTCAACCTGTGAAATATTATAGCTCTCATTCAAATAATTTACACAATCGGTTAACATATTACTTGTTTCACCAGTTACCAAATTACTTAATGCACTAAGATTTTCTAGATTTAATTTTATAGGAGTCCCTTTACCCGTTCTCGCTATTGAATCTCCTGTCCACACATTAATTGGAATTCTATCATCCATATTTATATCGATTTCAATAGTTTTTTTGACTTTTTTACCATTTTTAATCATAGTATCTTTAACTGATTTAATTTTATAAACTGCTAAATCCGTATAAGTATTATATCTTGGATGTAATTTTCTTTTATAACCTAAATGACTATTTACTAATCCATCCATCGTTGGCACACCAGTTTCTAAATTCACTCGTTTTCCTAGTGTCGGAGTGGCAAATGGATCCTGTAGCCAAGATAAAATATCAAACTTGCTATGATAATTAATCATATTTTTAAAATTTTGAGATTTGAAATTTTCCCATATTGACTTTGGTAACATGGCAGGGTTTGTCGAAACTATATTTTTATCCGGATTAATCAAACCTTGATGGTTAGCACTTGCTCCCCCTTGAGAATTGCCTCCATCAGACTTAATAGTTTTGTTTTTATACGTAGACGGATTTTGCTTATATTTCCTTAAAAAATCAGAGCTTTTAAGTGTATCTGCATCTTTTAGTTTCTGTTCATACGATTTAATATAAGCATTATTTTGTTCTAATAAAGAAGTTGACTTATTTTTATCATTCATTAACTTTATATTTTCAATCCAATCATCAGCAACCTTCCCACGAAAAGGATTGTTGCTTCCGATACTCTTATTATTATTTGTACCTTGGAAGATAATAGCTTGTTGTCCTGTTAATTCATTATTGCTATTTACCAATTCAAAAACTTTTGCATCTGTACCACCAAAACTTTTAGAATTAGGATTATCTGAATAATCTTCAATTAGTCTATATTTATTATTATTTACTCTAATTACATATCTTTTGTCCAAATCTTGATATGCCCAGTATCCACTTAATTCTGCTAAATCTCTATCATTAATTTTTTTCATGATTAAATACTCCTACTTCTATTGAATCTTTCTTACTGTAACTAGGTCTTGCTGAATTTATATATTTATCAGTAATTTGAAGAGAAACATTCAAATCATGAGGAATATTCTTTTTCTTTTTTAGTACTTCAGAAAAATCAATCATCTCGTCTATTGTATTATCTTTAGTGTAATTGTCTTTAGTGCTAAATAAAGTTGTAACAACATATGGACGAGATTTATCTTTAAGTTGTTTTTTTGAGTTTTTCATACCGTCCCTAAAAGTCTTATCATCCTCTTTGATTAAGGGTTGAAAATACTTTTTATATTCATCTAAAGTATATGGAATTGCAGTCAAATAATAATATTCATTTCTAAAACCACTATTCTGCGTTTTCATAATTGCATTTTCTGTATAACCAGTATATTTATATTTACTTTTATATTCTTTCAAAACTTCTGTTAAACTATCCAACTCTTGCTTATGTGCTCGATATTCAAATCCACTGAGTACTGTACCAACTAAAGTACTCATATCATCGCCCTTATCCTCACTTCTTAATGAGCTATCACTGTCAATAATTGATTTATCAAATGGAATACTCGCATTAAATACGATATCGTGGTCATCGCAATGCACATAAACTTCTACACCGTCGCCACTACCTACAACATTGGTAGCTTTAACTTTTAGACCGAAGTTATCCATAAAAAATTGTTCGCCTCGTTTGGCAATTTTATCTTTATGCTTCTTCGCAAATTCAATCGCATCTTTTTCTGCAGGTGGTTGGAAGCCTTGACCTACATATTTTGAAGCTTCCATTTCTTCTGGTACAGATTTTGTTTCTGTTTTTGTGTCTTTTTTTGATTCATTTTCCATCGTGGAACATCCCCCTAAAATTAATGTCGTAGCTAAAACTGATCCAATGAATTTTTTCATATGACACCTCGAATAATTTAATTATTACAATATATCTATATTTTACCCTATTTTTATAATCAAATAAATAACTTTATCAAACTTTATATTTTTGTATAAATTAGTAATATATTTAATAGTTGTTATTCACAAAAATCCTAAATCGTAATCCACATACAAAATTCCCCACATCAATCAAAAAACGCATGCTATAAATTAGAGTCTCTAATCAATAACATGCGTTCTTAAATAACTATATTCAGTTTTATTCTGGTTTTGGTAGTTTAATAATAAATGTTGTGCCTTTTCCTAATTCGCTTTTAACATCTATGGAACCACCATGCTCTTCGATAATCATTTTACAAATGAACAAACCTAAACCGGTACCTTGTTTACCTCGCGTTCTCGCTGCATCAACTTTATAAAAACGATCAAATACTTGTTGTAAATGTTCTGGTGCAATGCCTGTGCCTGTATCTTTAATGTATAAAATATCTTCGCTTTCATTTTCATCACAAGTAATTGCAATTTCATCTCCAGGTTTCGTATAACGTGATGCATTATCAATTAAGTTCGTTAGTACTTGGTCCATGCGATCCATATCATAACTCCAAACACGCTTCTTACAATAATTAAAAGTCATATTTAGACCTAAATCATCAGCTTGTTGGCGATACTTAATTTTCATCTTATCTAGTAACGCTGCAATAGGCTGAACTTCTTTATTTACGGATAACCCTTCAGCATCCATGCGTGCGACATTTAACAATTCATTAACTAAACGATTTAAACGTTTCGATTCATCAAGGACAATGGCAAGCGATTCTTTTATTTCATCCGGTTCTGTAACAATACCATCTACAATTGATTCAGTATAACCTTGAAGTAATGATATCGGTGTACGTAATTCATGTGATACATTAGCAATGAAATCTTTCTTCATTTGATCTAGATTGTGCTCATTAGTCATATCACGAACTGTCACAACAACACCACTTTTACCTCCCTGTTCAATCTTGTCGATATAGCTTGTGGTCACAACAAAGAATCGTGCATTCATTTCTAAATCACGCATTTCCGTTTGTTTTGATTTAAAAGTATCTTCAATTTGTCTTAATAAGAAAGCTTTAGCATCTTCATCAATATTGTCCATAATATCATTCGCCATCTTATTAGATAAGATAATTTGTCGACTCTCATTAATACCTAGGACACCTTCTACCATAGAGTTAATTAAGCTGTCTCTAATATTTTTAGATGTGGATAATGCGTCGACATGCTCTTCGATTTCTGTACTCATCTGATTAAATGCCTGCGATAATTGACCAATTTCATCTTTCGTTGTGACAGAAGGTTTATAAGAGTAATCCCCTTCAGATACACGTGTAGCTTGGTCTCTTAAACGTCTTAAAGGTTTTGTAATTCTTGATGATAAGAAAAACGCAAAGACTGTTGTAATTGTTAAGAAAATAACAGCCGTAATTATAGTGATAATCGTAATAGCATTATTTGTATCTTCGATTGATTTCAAGTCTTTATATATAAAGACTCCACTATATTTGCTATGACTATTCTTCTGTGCTTTTGTTGGATAGCCTAACAAAATATATGTTTGAGATGAGCCCTTTTCTTTAATCGTTACATTTCGAGTAACAGATTTACCTTTATCAAACACATCGTCAAAATGGTCGTTGTTGACTACTTCATTCAACATTTGCTTTTTAATATTAGAAAGTGAAGCCGTTGATTGACGATGTTTATTATTTATAATCATCAACCCACCAGGATTTTCAATTAATGTTTGACTATATTTTATTGCTTCTTCTTTATTATGTGATTGTTCGACCAGTGAACTTATACGTCTAGCATCTTCTCTTATGGCATTTTCGGTTTCTTGTGTGAAATAGTATTGCATAAAGGTAATTAAAGCAATACTTAATAAAATTAAAACTGTCGTCACTATTAAAATAATAGTTAACCACAGTTTAATTACGACACTATTTAGCCGGCTCATCATTAGATTTAACCTCAAATTTATACCCAACGCCCCAGACTGTTTGAATCATATGCGCAGCTTCACTAGACACACGATTTAACTTTTCTCTAAGTCGTTTAACATGAGTATCAACTGTTCTTAAATCACCATAGAATTCATAATGCCAAACTTCTTTTAATAATTGTTCACGGTCAAATACTTTATTTGGTGTTTTAGCTAAATATATTAATAATTCGTACTCTTTAGGAGTCAAATTAACTTCTTGATTATCAGCAAGTACGCGATGTGCATCATTATCTATTTCTAAATGTTTAAATTCAATCACATCACGTGCGTGAGGTTCGCTTTGTTCTACAGTTGTAGATTGCGTTCTTCTTAGAAGTGCTTTAACTCTTAAGACTACTTCTCTTGGTGAAAATGGTTTGACGATATAATCATCTGCACCAGATTCAAAACCTTCAACACGGTTTGTTTCTTCACCTTTAGCAGTCAACATAATAATCGGTGTTTGTTTATGTTCACGCAATTTAGTTGCCACCTGGATACCATCCATTTCAGGCAACATTAAATCTAGTAGTATGCAAGCATAATTATTCTCCATTGCAAGTTCATAAGCCTCTTGGCCATTACTTGCTTCATGGATTTCAAAAGATTCTCTTTCTAAATACATTTTAAGTAATCTTCTGATTCTATCCTCATCATCTACGATAAGTATTTCGTTCGACATACAGGTCATACCTCCCACACATGCTTTTCTTTACAAAAGTATTATATCACAGGAAAGCGCATACAGTTATTAAAAACCTAAAATTTTGTGAAAAAATTCTCAAACTTTGTGATAAATACATATTTTATTTAATTATTTCCCATGTTCTGCTAAATGACGCATCACTTTTACTTCATGAGGCGTCAATACACGTCCTTCACCAGCATTCAAACCGACAACATTTAAAGGCCCATATTCAATACGAGACAGTTTCGTCACTTGATGACCAAAATGTTCGAACATTCTTCTGACTTGGCGATTACGACCTTCTGTAATTGTAATTTCAACCAATGTTGTGTTTTTATCTTTATCTTGTTTCTTAACTTTCACTTCAGCCGGTTGCGTCATAACATCTTCTAATTCAATACCTTTTTCTAGCGCTTTCACTTCTTCTCTCATTAAATAACCTTTTAATTTCGCAACATATTTTTTCTTAATTTGATATCTTGGATGTGTCATTAAATTAGTAAATTCACCATCATTTGTGAGTAATAACAATCCAGAAGTATCATAGTCTAAACGACCAACAGGATAAATACGTGCTTCTATATCTTTAAAGTAATCTGTAACCACTGTACGTCCTCTATCATCAGATACACTTGTTATCACTTGAGTTGGTTTATGGAATAAAATGTAAATTTTGTCTTCTAGTTCTATTTTAATACCTTCAACTTCAATCGTATCTGATGGCTTCACTTTTGTTCCTAATTCAGTGACAGTCGTACCATTCACTTTCACTTTTCCTTCAGAAATTAAAGTTTCTGCCTTACGTCTTGAAGTATAACCGCTATTAGCTATACGTTTTTGTAATCGTTCTAATTCTTTAGTCATTATTTTCTCCTTTTTGATTGACTAGATTACTGAAAAAAGCATCCATTTCTTCATCGTCTTCTTCAGTTGTCGGCAAATCTTCTATATTGGAAATACCAAATACATTTAAAAATAAATCAGTAGTAATTAACTGTTGGCTACGCTGTTCATTAACCACTTTAGCCTCAACTAGTCCTTTGGCAATCAATGTCTTAACTGCACCATCTGAATTGATACTACGAATTAATTCAATATCACTTCTTGATAATGGCTGGTTATAAGCAATAATTGATAGTACTTCCATTGCTGCTTGTGATAATTTCATTTGTGACTTTTGTTCAATTAATTGTTCAATATACGTTGCCGCTTCTTTTTTAGTCGTTAAAACATACGTCGTTCCAAATCGTTGTATCATTAATCCATGTGATGAATAATTTTCAATTAATTCAACGAGTTGGTCTTTCGACATATCTAATATTTCTAATAGTTGTTTTTCATCTAAACCTTCATCGCCAGCTGTAAATAAAAGCGACTCTAATATACCATGATTATCCAAAATGGTAGTTCACTCCTCTAATAATGTTAATATCTTCAAAATTACGTTGTTGCTCAATATTAATTATTCCTGCTTTTGACATCTCTAAAATAGCTAAAAAGTGAGTGACTACTTGTTCAATTGGCTCAGAAAACGTAAACAGACTAAAGAAGTTAAAATGATCTTTATCTTTCAATCTCGATGTCACTTGTTCTGTAGCTTGTTGAATGGTAAATGTCTCTTTTCGGATTTCAACAGATTTAGGTGTATTTAACTCAACTCTATTTTTAACTCTTTGATAAGCTACAATTAATTCAGTTAAATCAATCGTATGATTTGGATCCCAAGATTCATCTGTTTCCAAATGAGATAAATCTGTCGGTCTTTTTGTAAAATAAAAATCTCTTTCTTCTTTCATGTCATTTAAAATAGCAGTATATTCTTTATAATTTTGATATTCTATTAAACGCCCAACTAAATCTTCCCGTGGGTCATCATCAACATCCATATCTGATGTTGATTGTGGTAATAGCATCTTACTTTTAATCATTAAGAGTTCTGACGCTAATACTAGGTATTCACTTGCAATATTAATTTCAAGCTGTTTCATTGCATGAACGTACTGCATATACTGCTCTGTTAATGCTTGCATAGGAATATCATAAATATCTATTTCAAATTTTTGGATAAGATGCAACAATAAATCTAATGGTCCATTGAAAGCATCTAATTTAACTTCATACATAATATCTACCTCGTATTGCGTCATATGTGCATAATTCTCTAAAATATTATAGCATGAAAATAACTTACTTTTAAATTGGGGTGATAACAAAATGCAACAGGCACTGATAAATTTCTATTATCAATTTCATACTAAGCAACATTATTTCCTATGTCATGACATTTTAGAAGATGCATGGAAAGCTGAAAATAACTACAGTAAGCAAGATGCAGTTGTTAGTTTAATCTTGTTTGCAACTGCTTGTTACCATTATCGCCGCAATAATTTAAAAGGCGCCTATAAGTCTTTTAATAAATCTAAAGAAATAATACAAAATGCTAAAGACAGAGATACGTTATACCTTAATTTAAATGATTATCAGTTGTTAATTGAGCAACAGATTGCAAAATTGAATGCAGCAAAGCCTTTTTCATCTGTTATATTACCAATAACTCCAGTCTTTGAACGCATCATCAAGGCCAACTATCCAGACTATGATTATAATCAGGAAACAGCAACAGATCCTTTTATTGTAGACCATCACATGCGCCGTGATCGTTCAGAAGTGATTGCAGCAAAAGAAGAAGCGATTCAATTAAGAAAACATAGAAGTAATTAATCAACCAATTTAAAAAAGCCACAATAGCACAGACATTTTTAGTCATGTGTATTGTGACTTTTGAGTTATGGTTCACTTTATGCTCTAGGATGAAATTGGTTATACATTTTTCTAATTTGAGATTTCGAAACATGTGTATAGAGTTGGGTAGTAGATATGTCAGAGTGACCTAACATCTCTTGCACTGCTCTTAAATCTGCGCCATTTTCCAATAAATGTGTCGCAAAAGAGTGGCGTAACGTATGTGGCGTTAACGTCTTTTTAATGTTTGCCTTTACACCATTTTGTTTAATCATTTTCCATATTGCTTGTCGCGATAAAGGTTTACCATGCATATTTAAAAATAAGACTTCGGTAATAGTCTTTTTTAAAAGTTGCGGTCTAATCGTTTCAATATAAGTAGTTAAGTACTCAATGACTGCGTCGCCTAATGGTACAATTCTTTCTTTATCGCCTTTACCAAATACGCGTACAAATCCCATTATTAAGTTCACGTTCTCTAACTCTAAATGTATCAATTCAGATACACGCATTCCCGTTGCGTACAGAAGTTCTAACATCGTACGATCACGATAACCATTAATTTTATTTAGATCCGGCGTTTCTAATAAAGCCAACACTTCGTCAACATTTAAAACGTCAGGCAATTTTTTGTCATATTTTGGTGAATCTAATAATACCGTTGGATCTTTCGCCGCATATTTTTCTCTTATAGCAAATTGATGAAAACTACGGATTGTTGAAATAAATCGCGCAATAGATTTAGCAGATTGCCCTTGGTCTATTAAATGCCCCAAACACTCTTGAATTAATTGTCGATCTATAAAATCAATATGCGAGATATGATGTTCAGTCATATAATCTTGATACTTTTTCAAATCACGTCTATAAGCACCAATTGTGTTAGAACTTAGTCCTTTTTCAATTTGTATAAAACGCAAATATTCTTCAATAATTGTTTCCATAACCACACCTCTAAAAAAAGCGAAGGTTAATTTAACCTACGCAATTTACTATCCTTTACCTTTAGCTTGGCACGTTTCACACACACCATGGAAAGTTAAACGATGATCTAAAATTTTAAAATTGAACTCATTTTCAACTCGATTTTCAACTTCTGGTAACAAATCTTCATCGATTTCATCTACACGACCACATTCCATACATACTAAATGATGGTGGAAATGTTTTGCGCCTTCTTTTCTTAAATCAAAACGAGCGACGCCATCACCAAAGTTAATTTTGTCGACAACTTTTAGTTCAGCTAACAACTCTAACGTTCTGTATACTGTCGCCAAGCCAATTTCAGGCGCTTTATCTTTTACTTTCAGATATACGTCTTCAGCACTTAGATGATCTTTTTCATTTTCAATTAGAACTCTAACAGTAGCTTCGCGTTGTGGCGTTAGCTTATATGATGATTGTTGTAATTGTTGCTTAACGCGATTTAATCGTTCTTCCAACGATGTCCACTCCCCTACTAATAATTAAAATCATTACAAATTATTTCAAACTTCACAATTAAAACTAACAGTTTTCTCAATAAAATGCAAGCTTTTCTCATTTGTTATTTAGAATGATTATAATTTAATAATAGGTGTTGCAATGCAATGATAGTCTTCGCATCTTCTATTTCTTTATTCATTAGCATCGATTTAACATTCTCAATCGGAACTTTAATGACTTCGACAAATTCATCTTCATCTAAGTGAACTGTACCTTCTTCTAAATTATCCGTAAAATATATTGATAATTGTTCATCGCAAAAACCTGGTGAACCATACATATCTACAACATGTGTTAACTCTTTGGCAATATATCCTGTTTCTTCTTCTAATTCACGCTTTGCCGCTTCGACTCTATCTTCATCATCTTCTAATTTACCAGCTGGAATTTCTAGCAATGGTTTTTCTACTGGTTTACGATACTGTTTCACTAATACGACTTCTTTTTTAGGTGTCACTGCACAAACAGCAACTGCACCATTATGATAAACTAATTCTCTTGTTGACGTTTCACCGTTTGGTAATGTCACTGTATGAATTTCTACATCTACAATTTTGCCATTATAAATAACTGTTCGATCAATTGTTTTTTCATTTAAATCCATTATAATCACGTTCCTTTAAATTCATATTATATATTGATACACTATGCTTGTTAGCTAAAGTGTATCGAAAGGAGAACAGACATGCAAAAAAATATATTAAAAAGTGGTATTTCATTATCTGAATTAGGTCTAGGTTGCATGAGTTTAGGTACAGATTTAAAAAAAGCCGAACAAATTATAGATTGTGCTGTTGAAAATGGTATCACTTATTTTGATACAGCAGATATGTACGATAAAGGTATAAATGAATCAGTTGTTGGTAAGGCACTTCTTAAATATCAACAACGCGATGATATTGTCATTGGTACAAAAGTAGGCAATCGTTTAACAAAAGATGGCAGTACAAAATGGGATCCGAGTAAATCCTATATTAAAGAGGCAGTTAAAGGTTCACTAAAGCGTTTAGGTATCGATCATATCGATTTATATCAACTTCATGGCGGAACCATTGATGACCCATTAGACGAAACAATAAGCGCATTTGATGAATTGAAACAAGAAGGAATTATACGTGCTTACGGTATTTCTTCTATTCGCCCAAATGTAATTGATTATTATTTAAAACATAGTCAAATCGAAACGATAATGTCTCAATTCAATTTGATTGATAATCGTCCAGAATCATTATTAGATGCAATTCACAACAATGATGTTAAAGTATTGGCAAGAGGACCTGTGTCTAAAGGATTATTAACTTCAAACAGTGTTAATGTGCTCGACAATAAATTTAAAGATGGTATTTTTGATTATTCTCATGATGAATTGGGTGAAACAATAGCCTCTATTAAAGAAATTGAAAGTAATTTATCTGCATTGACATTTAGTTATTTAACATCACATGACGTGCTTGGTTCCATCATTGTAGGTGCAAGTAGCGTCGACCAATTAAAAGAAAATATTGAAAACTATCATACTAAAGTTAGTTTAGATCAGATTAAAACAGCAAGAGCTCGTGTAAAGGATTTGGAATATACCAATCATTTAGTGTAGAAGTCATTTTCAGTAATAAAAACAGCAGCATGAGGCGTTTCATTATAAAAATGCCTTACTGCTGTTGTTTATGTACAATTCGCTATAATTTATGATTATGATTACTCACTTATGATAGAAATTAAAGCGTTGTCCTCACGCATCAGTATTTAGTAATTTCGCCTTGCGGCATTGCCTTAAGCAAACTTCTGCCACTTCATCTCTTAATAATTTTATTAAAACATCTTTCTATATTTCACTTCGCATGTTGATTCATCATTATTAGTTATTATTTGTACACCCAGCACATTTCCTTGCAACACAAGTAGTTTGAATTTTTCACAAGTATAATATAATGTACCGTCTGAAATTTGGTCTACAGAAATATCGCCTAAAATATCCAGCACTGTAAATTCTTCAAATACTGATAGTTGTTCCGCATATCGTACACAAAGTCTTACCACACTCTCCGATTGACAGTTCATTGCCATCCCACCTATTTATGCTTTATTTTTAAATAATTTAGGGAAACATCGTTCAAAAAATCTAGGCGCAATTTGATACATTTTCAACGCATGATGCATCCATTTAGGCCGATTAATTTCCAATTGTTTTGTTTTAATGCCATAAATGATATCTTCTGCAAGCTGATTAGCATCAAGCATAATTTCCCCCATCTTTTTAGCATACTTCATTGATGGGTCGGCTTTTTGATGAAAAGGTGTATCAATCGGGCCAACATTAACTGTCATGATATGTAAGTTTGGTGACTCTAGTCTTAAAGCATTCATTAATGCATAAAACCCTGCTTTCGATGCCCCATAATGTGCAGCATTTGCTTGTGTGGAAAATGCAGCTTGACTTGAAATACCTACAATATGTGCGTTAGATGTTAAATATGGTCTCAACACAGTATATAAAACATTAAAACTAATTAAATTAAGCTGATACGTTTCAATCATTTCTGAAAAACTATGGTCTGAAATAGATTTGAAATAACCTAAACCTGCACTATAAATGAATCCATCGAATGATGTATTGTCTTCAAATTGCAGTGCCTGTATCGACTTCAAATCATTTAAGTCACAAGGAATAACATTTATAGTTTTCCCCAATTCTTGTTCAAAGATTCTAGTTGCTTTATCAACATCACGCACCAACAACGTTACATGCACTTTATTTTCTAGTAACTTTCGGACAATCGATAAACCTAAACCACTCGTACCACCAGTCACTATAAAATGTTGTCCTTTCATCAATTAACCTTCCTTTTCAATTATATAGAATGCAATTTATCGTCTCTGTATAATTGAGACAAGTTGATTATCTTTCCTAATATATATACAATAATAAGAAAATATAACATACAAATCAAAAACTAAAGGGATGTGACGTTAATGAAACTCGTATTTTATGGAGCTGGTAATATGGCACAAGCTATATTTACAGGAATTATTAACTCAAGCAACTTAGATGCCAATGATATATATTTAACAAATAAATCTAATGAACAAGCTTTAAAAGCATTCGCTGAAAAACTAGGTGTTAACTATAGTTATGATGATGCGACATTATTAAAAGATGCAGATTATGTATTTTTAGGTACCAAACCACATGACTTTGATGCTCTAGCAACACGCATCAAACCACATATTACAAAAGACAATTGCTTCATTTCAATTATGGCAGGTATTCCGATTGATTATATTAAACAACAATTAGAATGCCAAAATCCAGTTGCTAGAATTATGCCAAACACAAATGCGCAAGTTGGACACTCTGTTACTGGCATTAGTTTTTCAAACAACTTTGACCCTAAATCTAAAGATGAAATTAACGATTTAGTTAAAGCATTTGGTTCTGTAATTGAAGTATCAGAAGATCATTTACATCAAGTAACAGCTATCACCGGAAGCGGCCCAGCATTTTTATATCATGTATTCGAGCAATATGTTAAAGCTGGTACGAAACTTGGTCTAGAAAAAGAACAAGTTGAAGAATCTATACGCAACCTTATTATAGGTACAAGTAAGATGATTGAACGTTCAGATTTGAGCATGGCTCAATTAAGAAAAAATATTACCTCTAAAGGTGGTACGACACAAGCTGGCCTTGATACATTGTCACAATATGATTTAGTATCTATTTTCGAAGATTGTCTAAACGCTGCCGTCGACCGTAGTATTGAACTTTCTAATATAGAAGACCAATAAAAACAAACCCGCCAACACATGTATGCATCATCGCAAGCACTGTGTTTGACGGGTTATTTTTATAATTTATTGTTATTTGGCAAGCATTGTTTATTACTTTGTCATTAGATTTTAAAACTATCAAAATCTTTTACAAAATTAAAATTAGGTGTATCTTCATTTTGTATCAATGTTTGATAAATTTCATTTATATCTTCTGTATTATAGCGATTGCTCAAATGTGTAATCAACGTACGTTTAACATTGGCTTCTTTTATCAATGCAAATACGTCTTCAATATGGCTATGATGATAATTGTTGGCTAAATGCTTTTCACCATCAATATAGGTCGCTTCATGTACCATCAAATCAGCATTTCTAGAAATCACATGTTCATTAGAACATGGTTTTGTATCACCAAAAATTGCTACAACTGGACCCTGTTTGGACTCACCTCTAAAATCTTTTGATTGATAAACTTGACCATTATGTTCAAATGTATCATGAGATTTTACTTCTTGATATTTAGGACCTGGTTCAAGACCAATGTTTTTTAACGCTTCAACATTGATTGTACCTGTAGTTTCAGGTGCCATTACTCTATATCCATATGATGGAATACCATGATTAAGTAAATGCGCTTCTACAGTAAAACCATCATGATGATATGTTAGATGATCATCGATTTCAATATATGTAATTGGATAGTTTAAATGTGACTCTGATAAATTCATAGACATTTCCACATATGCTTTAATTCCTTTTGGTCCAACTAATGTAAGCGGCTTTTGTTCACCGCCCTGAAAAGAACGACTAGAAAGTAATCCTGGCAAACCAAAAATATGATCGCCATGCATATGAGTAATAAATATATGTGTCACTTTTCCTAATTTGATTGCATGATGTAAAATTTGGTGCTGTGTACCTTCACCAACGTCGAAAAGCCATATGGAATTGGAATATGGTTCTAAATTTAAGGCGATTGCTTGTGTATTTCTCTCTTTTGTAGGCAAACCTGCACTCGTTCCAAAAAATGTAACTTCCATATATGCCCCTCCTTTTCTTCAATTCATTTTATCATAAAATTTGTATCAATTTAGTTTTAATTTATACTTGAATCAAAATCTGTTAAAAATTCGTCTTTGCTAGTTAATTTTTCTAACTTTAACGTAGACATAACTATATAAATTTTGACAATTACGTTATACTTATCATTAATAAGTATCACATTAAACATGATACATGAATCGATATTTCATTTAAGACACTGCATACTGTCGAGCATATTGAATGACCTGCTGAATGGATTATCTTATAATAATAAATCATATATCTAATTAAGAATTGAGGTTTTAATCTTGAGTACTAAAAACAAACACATCCCTTGTTTAATCACAATCTTTGGTGCAACTGGTGACTTAAGCCATCGTAAGTTGTTTCCATCAATATTCCATCTCTACCAACAAGACAATTTAGATGAACATATTGCCATCATCGGTATTGGACGTCGTGACATTACTAATGATGATTTCCGTAATCAAGTAAAATCATCAATTCAAAAGCACGTAAAAGATACAAACAAAATTGACGCGTTTATGGAACATGTCTTCTATCATAGACATGATGTTAGTAATGAAGAAAGCTATCAAGAATTACTAGATTTTAGTAATGAATTAGATAGCCAATTTGAATTAAAAGGTAATCGACTATTCTATTTAGCAATGGCACCACAATTCTTTGGCGTTATTTCTGATTATCTAAAATCTTCTGGTCTTACTGATACAAAAGGATTTAAACGCCTTGTTATCGAAAAACCATTCGGTAGTGATTTAAAATCAGCCGAAGCATTAAACAATCAAATTCGTAAATCATTTAAAGAAGAAGAAATTTATCGTATTGACCACTATTTAGGAAAAGACATGGTTCAAAATATCGAGGTATTACGTTTTGCGAATGCGATGTTTGAACCATTATGGAATAACAAATATATTTCAAACATCCAAGTTACATCTTCTGAAATACTAGGTGTTGAAGATCGTGGTGGTTATTATGAATCAAGTGGTGCACTAAAAGATATGGTGCAAAATCACATGTTACAAATGGTTGCATTATTAGCTATGGAAGCACCTATTAGTTTAAATAGTGAAGATATCCGTGCTGAGAAAGTAAAAGTACTTAAATCACTACGTCATTTCCAATCTGAAGATGTTAAAAAGAACTTTGTTCGTGGTCAATATGGCGAAGGCTATATCGATGGTAAACAAGTTAAAGCATACCGTGATGAAGATCGCGTTGCAGATGACTCTAACACACCTACCTTTGTTTCAGGTAAATTAACAATTGATAACTTTAGATGGGCTGGTGTACCATTCTATATTCGTACTGGTAAACGTATGAAATCTAAAACAATTCAAGTTGTCGTTGAATTTAAAGAAGTACCAATGAACTTATACTATGAAACTGATAAACTATTAGATTCAAACCTATTAGTAATCAATATCCAACCTAATGAAGGTGTATCTTTACATCTAAATGCTAAGAAAAATACACAAGGTATCGAAACTGAACCTGTTCAATTGTCTTATTCAATGAGCGCTCAAGATAAAATGAATACTGTAGATGCATATGAAAATCTATTATTCGATTGTCTTAAAGGTGATGCCACTAACTTCACGCACTGGGAAGAATTAAAATCAACATGGAAATTTGTTGATGCAATTCAAGATGAATGGAATATGGTTGATCCAGAATTCCCTAACTATGAATCAGGTACTAATGGTCCATTAGAAAGTGATTTACTACTTGCTCGTGATGGTAACCATTGGTGGGACGATATTCAATAATTGAATTAAAACGCACATGTTAAACAAAAATAAATGAGCGAATGACAAGGATTGATTACGAATCAAGTAAATCAATTGTTCTATCATTCGCTTTTTTTCTAGACTATATTATGAAATTATATTTTACAATGCCCAAAACTATTTTAATAATCATTGAATAAATGGGTGTATAATTTATAGAAATAATGTAGAATAAAAATAAATGATTGAATTAATTGGAGTGAAAGTTTTGGACGTTATCAAGCAAATACAACAGGCAATTGTTTATATTGAAGATCGTTTATTAGAGCCTTTCAATTTGCAAGAATTAAGTGATTACGTTGGTCTTTCGCCATACCATCTTGATCAATCATTTAAAATGATTGTCGGCTTATCTCCAGAAGCTTATGCACGCGCGCGTAAAATGACACTCGCTGCAAATGATGTGATTAATGGTGCTACACGACTTGTAGATATCGCTAAAAAATATCACTATGCAAATTCAAATGATTTTGCAAATGATTTTAGTGATTTTCACGGCGTATCACCTATTCAAGCTTCTACTAAAAAAGATGAATTACAAATTCAAGAGCGATTATATATCAAATTATCAACTACTGAGAGAGCACCCTATCCATACAGATTAGAAGAGACAGATGATATTTCATTGGTTGGATATGCACGATTTATAGACACTAAGTATTTGTCACATCCTTTTAATGTTCCGGATTTTTTAGAAGACTTGCTCATTGATGGTAAAATTAAAGAGTTACGACGATATAATGACGTTAGTCCATTTGAACTATTTGTTATTAGTTGTCCTCTTGAAAATGGTTTAGAAATATTTGTAGGTGTACCAAGTGAACGTTATCCTGCACACTTAGAAAGTCGATTTTTACCTGGCAAACATTGTGCGAAATTCAATTTACAAGGTGAAATTGATTATGCAACTAATGAAGCTTGGTACTATATTGAATCAAGTTTGCAGTTAACATTGCCATATGAACGAAATGATTTATATGTTGAAGTGTACCCTCTCGATATTTCATTTAATGACCCATTCACTAAAATTCAGCTTTGGATTCCTGTTAAACAGAGTCCTTATGACGAAGATTAAAAATTAAAAACAAAGAAGCCCCCTAATATATCTATAGGTCTACAAATGGCCTCAGATTCTATTAGGGGGCATATTAATATGTTAATTTAGTTCGATAACACATGCTTCATATGGACGTAACTGTTTTAAATTAACTTTGGCATCATAATTAAATAGCTTTACTTCTCCATGGCTTAAATCAAATGGTACAGTTAATTCTGCTTCGTGGTTAGTAAGATTACCTACAATAAGAACTTGCTTTTCATTTAATGTTCTCGTGTACGCAAAAACTTGTGAATTTTCAGCATCTACTAAATCAAATTGACCATATACGTATACATCATTAGACTTTCTTAATTGAATTAAATCTTTATAAAATTGTAATACTGAATGCTCATCTTCTAATTGTTGTGCAACATTGATAGTTTTATAATTCGGATTCACTGGGAACCACGGTTCACCATTTGTAAATCCTCCATTTAACGTATCATCCCATTGCATTGGTGTGCGAGAATTATCTCGGTTCTCATCTTTATATTTCGCAAGTAAAGCGTCTACATCTCCACCTTGAGCTTTCACTATTTGATAGTCATTTTTAACAGCAACATCGTTAAACGTTTCAATACTTTCAAATGGATAATTCGTCATACCAATTTCTTGACCTTGATAAATGAATGGCGTACCTTGTTGCAAGAAATAAACAGCTGCATGACTTGTTGCTGATTCATACCAATACTTGTCATCGTCACCCCACGTCGATACACGTCGTGGTTGGTCGTGATTTTCAATAAACAACGCATTCCAACCTTTATTTTCAAGTTGTTTTTGCCATCTATTTAATACAGATTTATACGAATTTACATCAAAGTGAGAATCACCACTATTCCACAGTCCCAAATGTTCAAATTGGAATATCATATTAAATTTACCATTTTCTTCCCCGACCCAGTCATCAGCATCATCAGGGCTTACACCATTCGCTTCACCGACAGTCATAATGTCATACTTACTTAATGAGCGATCTTTCATCTCTTGTAACCAAGTTTGTATACCTGGCTGATTCATATCTACATCAAATGCTGGGGCATATGTTTTACCCTCAGGTACAGGTAAGTCACCCGCTTCAAACGTCTTCTTAATATGCGTAATTGCATCTACTCTAAATCCATCAATGCCTTTATCAAACCACCAGTTCATCATTTCAAATACAGCATCTCTAACTTCTGGATTACCCCAATTCAAATCAGGTTGTTTTTTACTGAATAAATGGAAATAATATTGCTCAGTATTAGCATCATATTCCCATGTAGATCCATTAAAGATACTTTCCCAGTTGTTAGGTTCAGAGCCATCTGGCTTTGGATCTTGCCAAATATACCAATCACGTTTGGGATTGTCTTTACTAGATTTAGATTCTATAAACCAAGGATGTTCATCAGATGTATGATTTACAACTAAATCTAAAATAAGCTTCATGCCTCTATCATGAACACCTTTTAATAAACAATCAAAGTCTTCCATCGTTCCAAATTCATCCATAATTTCTTGATAGTCACTAATATCATAACCATTGTCATCATTAGGTGATTTAAACATTGGACTGAGCCAAATGACATCGATACCTAAATCTTTTAAGTAGTCCAATTTATCAATCATTCCAGGTAAATCCCCAATACCATCGTGATTACTATCATTAAAACTTCTTGGATATACTTGATATGCTACTGCTTCTTTCCACCATTGCTTATTCATTTTAAAACTCCTTTGCTATCGCTGTGTTGATTTTCTTATTTTTAATTCTGTATCTATAATGACGAGTTCAATAACATCCTGTGCTTTGTTTTTCAATATATTTAAAATTGCTGAACCAGCCTGTTGACCTAACATTCGAGGCTTGATGTCAATACAGGTTTGAGGTGGTGACGCAATTTCGGTTAAATAAGAATCATTGAACGTTGCTGTCATTACATCTTTCGGAATTTCAATATTAAGTTCATATAGGACACTTAAAATCGCTAAATGTAACATAGCATCTAACGAAATGATTGCCTGTTTAATATTTGGGTCCTTCAAACGCGTATGTAGATTTTGCATGTAATTAAAAATAACTTCTCTTTCATTACTAGTCTCAATAATTTGATAATCCAGATTAAATTGTGATGCAACTGTTTCAAATCCTTGAATCCTGTCTTTCGAAACTTCAAAATCGCCTTTTTCTGTAATAAATATTAATTCATCTACACCTTGTTCAATAACATGTCGTGTCAAATTTTCAGAAGCTAATATATTATCATTATCTATATGTGTAAATTGATGATCTATATCCGATGTAGGCTTACCAATCACAATAAATGGCATGCTTTCATCAATTAACATTTGTTTAATCGGATCATTTTCTTTTGAATAGAGCAGTATAAACGCATCAACCATTCGTTGTTTAATCATTTTATAAACTTCATCCATTAAATCATTCATATTATTTGAGACTGTCGTTTGTGTACCATAGCCATGCTGGTTACATGTTTCAGAAATCCCTAGCAATACATTGATGTAGAATGGATTCAGTCGAATAGGCTCCTCAGACCCTTTTAACACTAAACCAATTTTATATGTTTGGTTTGTAATTAAAGTTCTAGCAGCGGTATTAGGAAAATAATTCAATTCTTCCATAACTTTCTTCACTTTTGAAATTGTCGCTTCGCTAATACGTTTATTTCCTTTTATAACTCTTGAAACTGTCGAAGGAGAAACACCGGCTTTTAGTGCAACATCTTTAATCGTAACCATTTAATCACCTCCTGTTAATTTCTGCATTGGAAAACGCTTCCAACCTCTATATAATAACAGTTTAGTCACTCTTTCTAAAAAAGTCAAAAGATTTGTGCAAACGATTGCATAAAGCGATAAAAATAAAACCTTCATACTGAAATTCAATCCGAAAATCAATATAAAGGTTTGTATAAATATTAAAATCGATTTTTTAGTCACTAACTGCAAAATAGTTACCTTGGCCATCTTGAAAATTAAATACACGTTGACCATTCATTTCTACTATATCATGCACAGTTAAACCTAAATCATTTAATTTTGAGTATAATGCATCAAAGTTTTTCTCTTTAAACATTAAAGATGGTGTTCCTAGGTTCACTTCCGGGCTATACTTTTCAATAAATTCTTTTGCCATAATCGTCAATGACGTTTCAGCATCTTTCGTAGGTGATACTTCAACTGCAACATAGTCCTCAGCTAACGGTGTTTCACTTACAACAACAAATTCTAAAGTTTCTGTCCAAAATGCTTTCGCTTTGTCAACATCATCAACATATAACATAACTTGATTTAACTTTTCCATAAGTTAATACCTCTATTTCTCTATAGTACATGCTATCATAACACAGTAAATATTTTATTACTTCACAAAATGCTTAAAAATATGGCGGGATGCTTTTAAGGTCAAAGATAATACTTGTGTAATTTTTTATAGGTTGTAGCTACTCTATCACACTCTCTTTTATATTTATCAAAAGATATAAAAAAGGATAGTATCTTTCAACTATCCTTTAATCAATATTATTCTTCAATCCATTGTGTATGGAATACGCCTTCTTTATCTTTTCTTTCGTACGTGTGAGCACCGAAGTAGTCACGTTGTGCTTGAATTAAGTTTGCAGGTAAATCAGCTGCACGGTAACTATCATAGTAATTAATACTTGATGAGAAACCAGGTGTTGGTACACCATTTTGAACACCAGTTGCGACAACATCACGTAACGCATCTTGATATTCAGTAACGATGTTTTTAAAGTAAGGATCTAGCAATAAGTTTTGTAATCCTGGATTATTATCGTAAGCATCTTTGATCTTTTGTAAGAATTGTGCACGGATAATGCAACCTTCTCTCCAAATCATAGCTAAATCACCAAGTTTTAAATTCCATTCATTATCTTCACTTGCTTTACGCATTTGCGCGAAACCTTGTGCATAAGAACAAATTTTACTCATATATAATGCTTTACGAATTTTTTCTAAAAAGTCTTTCTTGTCACCATCAAATGATGCTTTTGGACCATTTAATTCTTTAGAAGCATTTACGCGCTCTTCTTTGATTGAAGAGATAAAACGTGCAAATACAGATTCAGTAATGATTGTTAATGGAATACCTAATTCTAATGCGTTAATTGAAGTCCATTTTCCTGTACCTTTTTGACCTGCAGTATCAAGAATTTTTTCAACTAATGCTTCTTTATTTTCATCTAATTTCATGAAAATATCACCAGTGATTTCAATTAAATAACTTTCTAATTCACCAGCATTCCAGTCTTTGAACGTTTGAGCAATGTCTTCATGAGACATGCCTAATAATTCTTTCATCATAGCATAACTTTCTGCAATTAATTGCATGTCAGCATATTCGATACCATTGTGTACCATTTTCACATAGTGTCCAGCACCATTAGGTCCAATATAAGTAACACATGAAGCACCGTCTTTTGCCTTTGCAGCAATTGCATCAAGAATATCTGCAACTTTGTTATAAGCTTCTTCTTGTCCACCCGGCATTAATGACGGACCAGTTAACGCTCCAATTTCACCACCAGAAACGCCCATACCAATAAAGTTGATTGCACTTTGTGCTAATGCTTTATTACGTCTGATAGTATCTTGATAGTTTGTATTACCACCATCAATTAAAATATCTCCATCATCTAATAAAGGTAACAAACTATCAATCGTTGCATCCGTAGCTTTACCTGCTTGAACCATTAATAAAATTTTACGTGGTTTTTCTAAAGAATTAACAAATTCTTCCAATGAGTACGTTGGATGAATATTTTTCCCTTTTGATTCTTCAACCATTAAATCAGTTTTTTCACTTGAGCGGTTAAATACAGATACACTATATCCGCGTGATTCAATATTCCAAGCTAGGTTTTTACCCATAACGGCTAAACCAATAACTCCAATTTGTTGTGTCATATTACTTACCTCACTTGTTGATTTTTCATTAGTATTGTATCACAAAATAGACATACACTACACTAAATCATTTCAATTGTCGCGCAACTATTTTGATTATTTCTAACACTTGACTTGCAAGCAAGTTCAATGATTTAATCGGCATTCTCTCATTTGTTGTATGGATTTTTTCATAACCCACTCCTAAAATGACTGAAGGAATACCAAATGTATTAATAATACTGCCGTCTGAACCGCCACCAGAAATAATTGTATTTGCAGATAATCCTAAATTACGAGCACTTTCTTGTGCAATTTTAACAACCGTTTCATTATCATTAATTTTAAATCCTGGATAACTTTGCTCCACTGTTACTACTGCTTTCCCACCTAATTCTGATGCAGTAGTTTCAAACACATCAGTCATATGTTTGACTTGTGTTTTTATTCTTTCTGGATCGTGAGAACGTGCCTCTGCTTCTAAAATGACTTCATCTGCAACAATATTCGTAGCTGAACCGCCATGAAACTTACCAATATTGGCAGTAGTTATTTCATCAACTTGTCCTAATTTCATTCGACTAATTGCTTTCGCCGCAATATTAATAGCACTAACACCCTCTTTTGGCGTACTTGCATGAGCCGTTTTGCCAAAAATTTTAGCTGAAATTAACATTTGCGTCGGTGCACCTACAACCGTAGTGCCGACATCAGCACTTGCATCAATAGCATAACCAAAGTCCGCGTCCAACAACTCTGAATTTAATTCTTTAGCACCAATTAAACCTGATTCTTCTCCAACAGTAATCACAAATTGAATTTGTCCATGTGGGATTTGTTGTTCCTTTATCACTTGCAAAACTTCAAGCATCGCTGCTAATCCTGCTTTATCATCTGCACCTAGTATAGTCGTACCATCAGAGTATATGTAGCCGTCATCTTTTACAATTGGCTTTACATTAATTGCGGGTACAACAGTATCCATATGGCTCGTCAAATATAATTTAGGTACTTCGCCTTCTTCGATAGTACTATTCATTGTACACACTAGATTATTGGCACCTAATTTAGGATGTTTAGCCGCTTCATCTTCTTTAACATCTAACCCTAATGCTATGAATTTTTCTTTTAAAATAGGTTGGATTGTTGATTCATTCCCTGTCTCAGAATCGATTTGTACAAGTTCTAAAAACGTATTAAGTAATCTTTGCTCATTAATCATAATGGAACCCCTTTTATCAAAATTTTCATGTACGCCAAACGGTAAAAATTGATGAAATAAAATGTTACAGTAATTGACGTTACACAGATTTATCAGGTTTGTAAATTGTGTCATATTATTTTCAATTTATTATATATAATTATTGTAACTCAAACTAAGCTTTGTCAAAAATATATTGATTGATTTTTCAAAGATATCGTATAATGAGGAAAATGACATAAGCAAACTTACTCATGTTTTTTATTATATTCCTTTATGATGATTGCTAGTTATATCGTCTCAAGTTAAAAGTTTTATATCTTATGTCGTAATTATTAATACAAAGGTTATTCATTTGGAGGCACACAAAATGCAAAATAAAGTTTTAAGAATTATCATTATCGTTATGCTTGTATCAGTTGTATTAGCATTGTTATTAACGAGTATCATTCCAATTTTATAAACTATATCTCAACTACCTATACAAAATCATACAATTAAAAATCCATCCATTATAAACGCATGTATTAATAAGTTATCGTATTGCAACGATTACTTTCAAACATGGGTCATACGGATGGATTATTTTTTAAGCTACTTCACTATGCATTTTCAATGAACCAAATTGCGATTTGATTTGTAAATATTCTTCTAATTCATTTAATATTTGAATAATACTTGCTCTCGAGTTAAGCGCTTTGTGTGTTGTTGGCAATGGCAGTTCATCCAATTTCAAACGCGTCTCATACAAATTGTGTAAACGCATTGCTGTATAGTCATTACTATTCACATTTAGACCAATTTCTTTCAGCAGTGACGCAACATCATTTAAAAGCGGATCTTTATGACAGATACTTTCGATGAGCGGTTTCATTCTCATTAACAATTCCACTTGCTCTTCTCGCATATCAAAATAATGATAGTATGAATTTTCGTTTCTAACAAAATGATTTTTAACATCTCGGAACGCGATAGACTTCGCCTTTTTAATATTTAAAAGTAACACTTCAAATTCAATCGCAATGGTATCTTCATATTTTTCACAAATATAACTATATTTACTAAAAATATCAGCAATTTGTTGCTCAATTTTACATTTGTATTCGTCTAGTTGTTTGTCTAAACTTGGCATCATTAAATTCATTGTAAATGCAATGCTTAGTCCAATTAACAGTAATAATGTTTCATTAACAATTAAATGTGCATCAATTGATTTTGCATTAAAAACATGAAGTAATATAACGCAACTCGTAATGACACCTTCTTGTACTTTTAATACGACAGTTAATGGTATAAATAACAATACGATAATACCGAGTACAATTGGACTCTGACCTAATAAACTAAATATTGCTGAACCTAAAAACAATACTAAAAAACATGATACTAATCTTGAAATAATCGCTTGTAGCGAATGTACTTTTGTATGTTTAATACATAATACGACTAATATGGCGCTTGAAGCATAATTATCTAAACCTAACAGCTTACTAATAATTACACCTAAAGTCATACCCACTGCTGTTTTTATTGTTCTAAATCCAATCTTGTAAGGATTTAACTTTAACATGGGTTAGCGCCTCTTATCTTTCTTCACAATATTTATTGAATAATGTTTGTAATTGATTAATTACGTTCATCACATCATGACCTTCGATTTGATGTCTTTCAATCATTTCTGTAATCTTTCCATCTTTTACTAATGCAAATGACGGACTTGAAGGCGCATAACCTTCGAAGTATTCACGCGCTCTTTGTGTCGCTTCTTTATCTTGTCCAGCAAATACTGTCACTAGACGATCAGGTAATACGTCATAATGTAAAGCATGTGATGCTGCTGGTCTTGCGATACCACCTGCACAACCACATACAGAATTGATCATAACTAGTGTTGTACCATCTTGTTTAAGAACTTTGTCAACATCTTCTGCAGTAGTTAATTGCTCATATCCCGCAGATTCAATTTCATTCCTTGCTTGTTCTACAACACCGTTCATGTATAAATCGAAATTCATGTCCATAAGTTCAATCACCTATCCCTTTATATTTAAACTATCCTCATTCTACTAATTAATAACATATTGTTCAATAAACTAATCTGAATCACACCTATATTTAGACACAATTTTAACAATATACCAAACATTATTGTGCTTAAAATCATGGTAACTAATTTGTTCACCTGTTTTCATTAATATGTTTCAAGTATGATGTATTATTTTGACTTTACTGCAAAAATGCATTCAACCATGTTGATTATTGTTCTTTATCTTTTTTGAATATATTGCACATATTTTAGTGCCAAAAAATAATACATCCATCGACAAGAACAAGATAAAACAAGTTGTCGATAGATGCATCTATGTTATCACTAATATATATTTGTATTTTCTAAAGTATACTGTTCGATACGCTGTTTAATATGATTCATAAATTTACCTGTTTGTAAACCATCTAAAATACGATGATCAATTGAAATACATAAATTAACCATGTTACGAATTGCAATCATATCATTAATTACTACTGGCTTTTTAACGATTGATTCTACTTGTAAAATCGCTGCTTGTGGATGATTTATAATACCCATTGATGATACTGAACCAAATGTACCAGTATTATTTACCGTAAATGTACCGCCCTGCATATCTTCAGCTGTCAATTGCTTATTACGCGCTTTCGTTGCTAAAGTATTAATTTCTCTAGCTATACCTTTGATTGACTTTTCGTCTGCATGCTTAATCACAGGTACGTATAATTTATTTTCATCAGCAACAGCAATTGAAATATTAATGTCTTTATGTAAGACAATTTCATTTCCTTGCCAGCTACTATTTAATAAAGGATATGCTTTTAAAGCATCTGCTACAGCTTTTACAAAGAAAGCAAAGAACGTTAGATTATATCCTTCTTTATTTTTAAAGCTGTTTTTATAATGATTTCTCGTATTCACAAGATTTGTAGCATCTACTTCAATCATCATCCATGCATGTGGAATCTCTGTTACACTATTAACCATATTTTGCGCAATTGCTTTACGCACACCATTTACTGGTATTGTGCTGTTTTCACTATTGTCTTCAGATGATTGGTTACTTGATGTATCTACTGATGTTGATTTTGTTTGAACTTGTTTGTCAGATTGAGCTGTGGTACCACCATTTTCAATAACTGACATTATATCCTTCTTAGTTACACGACCTTCAAATCCACTACCTACAACTTGTGATAAATCAATGTCATGCTCTGAAGCGAGTTTAAATACAACAGGTGAAAAGCGACCATTATTACGTGGTTGATTTTGTTTAGCAGTAGATGTCTGTTCCACTGTTGCACTAGCTTTTTTAGTAGATTTCTGAGTATGCTCATCCACTTTTGCTTGTATCTCTTCAGTTGTTTCATTTGTCTTTTCATCAGCAGTTTCAATTTTACAGATAATTGTATCAATAGCTACTGTCTGCCCCGCTTCAACTAAAATTTCTGTAATTGTTCCTGATATCGTGGAAGGGACTTCAGCTGTCACTTTATCTGTAATAACTTCACATAATGGTTCATATTCATCAATATGATCACCAACAGAAACTAACCATTGTTCAATGGTGCCTTCATGAACACTCTCACCTAACTTAGGCATTGTTATTTCCATGACTTTCCCTCCCTAGAATTCTGCTAATTCACGCATTTTATTTAAGATTTTTTCTGGATTCATCATAATTTCATTTTCTAATACAGGAGAAAATGGCATAGATGGTACATCTGGAGCAGCTAAACGCATGATTGGTGCATCTAAATCGAACAAGCAATGCTCTGCAATAATCGCTGACACTTCTGACATAATACTACCTTCTAAATTATCTTCAGTTACAAGTAAAACTTTACCTGTATGTTTAGCACGATCAATAATTGTTTCTTTATCTAATGGATAAACAGTTCGTAAATCAACGACTTCAACATTGATACCGTCTGCAGCTAAAATATCCGCTGCTTGTAAACAATAATTGACCATTAATCCATAACAAAATACTGTTAAATCTTCACCTTCACGTTTCACATCTGCTTTTCCTAAAGGTACAGTGTAATATTCTTCTGGCACTTCTTCCTTTAAGAAACGATAAGCTTTTTTATGCTCAAAGTACAATACTGGATCATTTGATTCGATAGATGATAATAAAAGCCCTTTAGCATCATACGGTGTGGAAGGAATAACAATTGTTAAACCTGGCGATGAAGCAAATATACTTTCAATACTTTGTGAATGATATAGTCCTCCGTGAACACCGCCACCAAATGGTGCACGAATCGTTAATGGGCATTGCCAATCATTATTTGAACGATAACGCATTTTCGCAGCTTCACTAATAATTTGATTTGTCGCAGGTAAAATAAAATCTGCAAATTGAATTTCTGCAATTGGTCTTTTACCTACCATAGCTGCACCAATGGCAGTTCCAACAATATTTGACTCAGCTAATGGCGTATCGATAACTCTGTCTTCACCATATTTTTGTTGCAGTCCTTGAGTAGTACCAAATACGCCACCTTTTCTACCAACATCTTCACCAAGAATAAACACATCTTTATTTTGTTGTAATGCTAAGTCTTGTGCCTGGCGTATCGCCTCTAAATAAGATAATTTAGCCATTAGTTAAGACTCCCTTCTTCGTACACAAATGCATAGGCTTCTTCGACACTTGGATATGGCGCGTCTTCAGCAGCCTTTGTCGCTTTATTGATGATGTCTTTATGCTCCGCTTCTATTTCTGCCAACCAAGCATCATCGATAATGCCAGCTGAAAGCAACTCTTTTTTGAACTTTTCATTGCAGTCTGCTTTTTTAAGCGCTTCACGCTCTTCTTTCGTACGATATTGGTCGTCATCATCTGATGAATGAGCTGTCATACGACTTGTTACTGCTTCAATCAAAGTTGAACCTTGACCAGAAATAGCTCGATCTCTTGCTTCTTTCATCGCTTTATACATTGCTAATGGATCATTACCATCTACTTGTTCACCATGTATACCGTAACCAAGTGCTCTATCCGATAATTTTTCAGCTGCGTATTGTAATGAATCAGGTACTGAAATTGCATATTTATTATTTATAATGACACATACAAAAGGAAGTTTGTGTACACCCGCGAAGTTTAAACCTTCATGGAAGTCACCTTGGTTTGAGCTACCTTCACCAACAGTTGCTGTTGCAATTTTCTTCTTACCATCCATTTTTAAAGCTAAAGCAGCACCAACAGCATGGGGTATTTGAGTTGCTACCGGTGAACTTTGAGACAAAATATTCTTAGCTCTACTACTAAAGTGTGATGGCATTTGTTTTCCACCAGAGTTAACATCGTCTTTCTTTCCAAACGCTGATAAAAACGTATCATACGCTGAGATACCCATATAAGTAACGAAAGCTAGATCTCTATAATAAGGCGCTGTAATATCACCTTCTTCTAATGCGTATGCCATCCCAATCTGAGTTGCTTCTTGTCCTTGACCACTTACAACAAATGGAATTTTACCTGCACGGTTCAATAACCACAGTCTTTCATCTATTTTTCTACCTAAATCCATCCATTTATATATTACTTTTAGGTCTTCTTCGCTAAGGCCTAATGATTTATAATCAATCATGTTAAATCCTCCTATTTATACGTGAATAGCTCTACTTTCTGCTTTCAATCCTAATTCCATCAACACTTCAGAGATGGAAGGATGTGCGTGTGTTGTTAGTCCTAATTCTAATGCCGAGCCATTCATGAACTGTAACAGTGATGCCTCATTAATCAATTCTGTTACATGTGGACCAATCATATTAATACCCACAATTTCTTCAGTTGATTGATCAATCACCATTTCGCTATACCCTTCGTTTGTGTCATGGCTATCAATCACTGCTTTACCAATTGCTTTAAATGGTACTTTAAAACTTTTAACTTTCATTCCCTCTGCCTTTGCTTGTTCAATGTTTAAACCGATAGAAGCAATTTCAGGTTGTGAATAAATACACTTAGGCATCATGTTATAGTTTACTGGGATTGGGTTCCCCTCAAACATATGATCAACAGCCACAACACCTTCTTTTGATCCAACATGTGCCAATTGTAATTTTCCTATACAATCACCAGCTGCATAAATATGTTTATCTTCAGTTTGTTGAAATTCGTTCGTTAAAATATGTCCTGATGTTGAAAGTTTTATTTTAGTGTTGTTTAAACCAATATCTGATGTGTTAGGTTTTCTACCAATCGATAGCAACACTTTATCTACTTTAATTATGTCTGAGGAAATTTCAAACGTAACACCATCTTCGTTAACATTTATATCATTTTCAGAAAGTTTTATTCCCTCATAGAATTTAACACCACGTGCTGACAATGATTTTTTTAATAGTTGTGAAGCTTGTTTACTTTCAGTTGGTAAAATTCTTTCACCTGCTTCTATAACTGTTACGTCAACACCTAAATCTATCATCAATGATGCAAATTCCATTCCGATAACACCACCACCAATAATACCAATACTTGATGGTAACGTCTTTAATGATAATATATCATCGCTAGATAAAATTTTATCATGATCAAATGATAAGAATGGCAACTCTGCAGGCGAAGAACCAGTTGCAATTAATACAAATTGGTTGGGTAATAAGTCTGATTCACCATCTTCATATTCGACAGAAATTGTGCCACTTTGAGGTGAAAATATAGATGTACCTAGAATACGTCCCGTGCCATTATAAATGTCAATGTGATTGTGTTGCATTAAATGCTTTACACCTTGATACATTTGATTAATAATGTCTTCTTTTCGTGCCAACATATTTTCAAAATTAACATTAGCATCTTTGACATCAACGCCAAACATTGCTGCCTGTTTTACTGTTTGAAATACTTCAGCAGATTTAAGCAGCGATTTAGTAGGAATACAACCTTTATGGAGACAAGTACCTCCTAATAGTTGTCGTTCTACTATTGCCACTTTTTTACCTAATTGAGACGCACGTATCGCAGCAACATATCCTGCAGTACCTCCACCGAGAACGACTAAATCATATTGTTTCTCTGACATGTTCTTACTCCTAACTAATGATATATATCCATTGAAAATTTATTAATACATAGTTTTCATGTCCATTAATTACCTATTTTACATGATTGTCTATTTAGTTTGAATGCACATAAATAAATCCATAAATGAGTATTCAACACACTTTGGAAATTATCTACGTCTTTGATTGTGTTGTATCATTTCTCTTGCATTTTCTCGAGTTAAATCAGTAACACTTGCACCTGAAATCATTCGTGCAATTTCATCTACTTTATCATCGCTAATTAACTCTTGAACTTGTGTTGTTGTACGATCATCTTTTGATGATTTCGAAATTAATAAATGATGGTCGCTCATCGATGCAACTTGTGGTAAGTGAGAGATACAAATAACTTGTATATATTCTGCTATATCTCGCATTTTCTCTGCCATTTTTTGTGCAGCTTGTCCAGATACACCTGAGTCAACCTCATCGAATAAAATTGCAGTTTGACCTCTCGATTTAACAAAAATACTTTTTAACGCTAACATAATTCTAGAAAGTTCTCCACCTGACGCAATTTTATTTAAACTTTTTAATGGTTCCCCTTTATTTGGACTGATTAAAAATTCTACAAATTCGATTCCATCAATATTCGGTTCTTCTAATTTTTTAAATGAAATCTCAAGATTTGCGTCTTTCATTTGTAAGTTTTGAATTTCCGATACAATGTGGTCTCTTAACTCCCTAGCGACTATACGACGCTGCTTTGATAACGCTTGTCCAACCTCTATAACTTGATTATACAATGCATTTATTTCTTCTCGTAACTGCGATGTACTTTGTTCATAGTTTTCAATTTTATTGATTTCATTATTAAGCTTTTCTTGATATGCGATTAATTCTGAAATATCTTTTCCATATTTACGTTTTAAATTATTCAGCAAATTCATACGAGATTCATACTCGTTTAACACTTGTTCGTCGAATTCTGTATTAGCCATTTCATCATATAACTCATGTTTTGCATCTTCTAAAATGTAGTAAAATTGATCAATATCTTCTTTTAATTTGTCATATTTGTTTGGAACTATATCGTTTATTGTTAACAAATGGTTGCTTAGTTCATATAAACGATCAGTGATAGCATTTTCATCCGTTAATGTCATATGTGCGTTATTAAGCGCTAAGCTTAATTTTTCAGAGTTTTGAATGCGTTTAATATCTATTTCAAGTTGCTCTATTTCGCCTTCTTTTAGATGTGCTTCAGACAATTCTTCTAATTGGAATTTCATTAAATCTAAACGCTGTAGCAATGCTTGGTCTGCTGATTCTAAATCTTCTAACTCTTGCTTTTTGGCTTTATAATTTTGAAAAGTTTGGTGATATTTATCCAACAAATCTTGATAACGTGATTCTGCGTAATTATCCAATAATGTTAAATGGTATTTTTGTTTCAACAAAGACTGCGTTTCATGTTGGCCATGAATATCTAATAATTCTTGCATAACTTTTCGTAAATCTTGTAAAGTAACTGTTTGATTATTAATTTTACAAAGACTTTTACCAGAGCTGAAAATTTCCCGTTTAACTAATAAAAAATCTTCATCTACATCAATATCCATATTTTTCAATATATGTATAGCATCTTTACTCTCGTCAATATCAAATATACCTTCGATGACAGCCTTTTTTTCACCATGTCTTACAAAATCAGATGAAGCTCTCATTCCAATTAATTGTCCAATTGCATCTATAATAATTGACTTACCTGAACCCGTTTCACCACTTAAAACAGTTAAACCATCAGAAAATTGAATTTCTAATTCTTCAATAATAGCAAATTGCTTGATTGATAAGGTTTGTAACATAAACTCATCGCATCCTTATAACAAATTGAAAATTCTTGACTTGATTTCATCACTTGCCTCTTTGCTTCGACAAATAATTAAACAAGTATCATCACCACAAATTGTGCCTAGTACTTCTTCCCAATTGATTTGGTCTAATATAGCTCCAATAGATTGTGCATTACCAGGTAATGTTTTTAGAACAAGTAAATTATCAGTACCATCTATATTAACAAAGGAATCCATTAAATAACGTCCCAATTTTTCTAAAGGATGGAATTTTCTATCATTTGGTAAACTATAAACATATTGACCTGAAGGTATAGGTACTTTAATAAGTTGTAGTTCTTTAATATCACGAGAAACAGTTGCTTGAGTGACATTTAAATCATAATCGTTTAATCGTTTAACTAATTCATCTTGTGTCTCTATCTGTTCATTTGAAATAATTTCTCTAATTTTTATATGCCTAACCGATTTTTTGGGCACAGTAAACACCTCTGATTACGAATATTTATACATTTATTTTAACACATGCACTGATTTACGACTACTAAACACCTTTACGTAAAAAGGGTAAACATGGTTTATCTATCTTGGTTATCTATTTATAAATATTTTTCATATTACGCATAACAATTGCTTAAAATATGTATAAAAATGAATATATGTGTAATAAACTTGCTAATTATTAGATTTAATAAGCGTCAATTGTTTGAACATATTTAATTAAAATCACATTGATATCACAGATACGAATATTGTCGTATAGAAATTGAAAATTCTATTTTTTAAATGAAAGTCTTCAACATAATTTTAAGTTTCAACATGAGAAAAATCGATTAACAAACAACGTCAGTTGAATATGCCTTTTGAGACATTTCAAACTTTACAATTGTTGCTAATCGATATATTTGCTTTTAGTGATCCCTGCTATAAAATAAATCAACGATTTCTAATAAGTGTTTTGTATTGAATTGTTCATCAATTTGCGTTAGTTCATCCACTGCTGCGTCTCTATGATAAGTCAATTTATCTTCTGCGCCATCTTTCCCTAATAAACTCACGTACGTACTTTTATTATTTTCAAGATCGCTGCCCACTTTTTTACCTAACTTTGCTTCATCACCATAGCAGTCTAATAAATCATCTTTAATCTGGAACATCATACCTAAATGATAACTATAACTTTCTAAATGTTCTTTAGTTGTATCATCGACATTAGCGATATCTGCTGCACTCATAACCGCAAAAGTTAATAATGCTCCTGTTTTTGTTTTGTGTATCATTTCCAAAGTTTCAAGATCAATTGGTTGGCCTTCGCTTTGCATATCTAACATTTGACCGCCGACCATTCCAACATGACCACTTGCTATTGACAGCCGTTGTAGAACTTTTATTTTTACTTCATCAGTTAATCTATCATCACTTGAAATAAGTTCAAATGCTTTAGTTAATAAAGCATCACCTGCTAATATCGCAGTCCACTCACCATATACTTTATGATTTGTTAATTTTCCTCGTCGATAATCATCATTATCCATCGCTGGTAGGTCATCATGAATAAGTGAATATGTATGAATCATTTCTAGTGCAATTGCGCTCTTCATACCTAACTCATACTCGGTATTTAGTGAATCTAAAGTGAGTAATAACAGAACTGGTCGGATGCGTTTACCTCCAGCATTTAATGAATACAACATACTTTCTTCTAGCTGAGTATCCATTACTGATTTATTTATCGCAACCGATAATTCATTATTGACTTCATCTATTAATTTATTCATCGGTAGATTCGTCATTTTTTACATCCTCAGCTTCTTCTTTTATTAAGTCATTCACCTTTTTTTCGGCATTTTTTAAAGTTGTGTCACAAGCTGCTGATAGTTTCATACCACGTTGATATAAATCTAATGATTCCTCTAAAGATACTGTTTCATTATCTAATTTTTGAACAATTTGCTCTAATTCTTGCATCATTTCTTCAAAACTTTGCGTTTCTTTAGTCATTATTACACCTTACTTTCGTAACTTTTGCATCTACTAAGCCATCTTTCATTGTTAACGTCAATTGATCATTTTCTGTTAAATCTTTAGTACTCGTAATGACTTCGTCTTTTTTATTAACAATTGCATATCCACGCAACATTGTATTAGTTGGACTTAAATTGTTTAAGTTTTCTACTTTATTTTTCAAATCATTTTTATAACTTAATATCTTAGAATTCAATAATTTAACAAGTTGGTTTGTCAATTGAAGATTATTTTGTTGTTCTTGATTAACACTACTTAGTAATGCTTTTAAATTATAACGTTGTTGCAACAGCATTAATCGATGTCTCTGTTGTTCAAAAGTTGCCTGAATTTGTTGTTTCAGTCTCTTTTCTAAATCATCTCGACGTTGTATCTGTTGATCATACAATAAAGTTGGTTGTTTAAACTTGTAATACGATGACAAATGTTCAACATGTTTACGTTGTTGTTCTAAATGTTTCTTGATGAAACGAGTCAATGTAAACTGATATTGCTGTATTTGTTGCAGCAATTCATATTGGTCTGGTGTTGCAATAACAGCAGCTTGAGTTGGAGTCGCAGCTCTGATGTCTGCAGCAAAATCACTTAATGTAAAGTCTGTTTCATGACCTACTGCTGATATAATCGGTGTCTTACAATTATATATTGCACGGACGACAGCTTCTTCGTTGAAATTCCATAAATCTTCTATGGATCCACCACCTCGACCTACAATAATGGTATCTACACCTAAACTATCTGCATATTCAATTTTTTCAATAATGTCGTCTTTTGCTTTTTCACCTTGAACCAAAGTACTAATTTGTATTTGTTCAGCTAATGGAAAACGACTATTTATCGTTGAATGGATATCTCGAATTGCGGCACCTGTACTCGCTGTTAAAACTGCAATTTTTTTAGGAAACTTAGGTATTGATTTCTTATTCGCTTTATCAAAACAACCTTCTTCAGTTAATTTTTTCTTTAATGCTTCTAATTTTTGATATAAGTTCCCTATACCATCTAATTGCATTTTATTTACATAAATTTGATAGTTTCCACGACGTTCAAAAACAGAAACACGTGCTTCTAATAAGACTTCATCTCCTTCTTTAGGTTCGAAGTTTAATTTAGAAGCACTACCTTTGAACATCATGGCACTTATAACGCTCTCTTTATCTTTCACATTAAAGTATAAATGACCACTTGAATGCTTTTTAAAATTTGAAAGCTCACCTTTAATCAATACAGATTGGAGATGTGGATCTTGATCAAATTTATATTTAATATATTTCGTTAAAGCTGAAACACTTAAATAATCTGACATATAACATCACTCAATTTTATTTTTTATATTACTCAATACACCATTTATAAATTTATAATGATCATCATCACTGAATTGTTTTGTTAATTCAACTGCTTCATTCATTACGACTTTAGCAGGTGTATCACTGTGTAATATTTCATATGTTGCCATTCTTAAAATAATACGATCCGTTTTTAATAAACGTGCAATAGTCCAATCTTTTAAATAAGGACTAATTGTCTCGTCTAATACAGGTTCGTGATCTTTAACGCCAGAAACTAGCCAATGAATAAATTCGAAGTCTAAATCTGGATTATCGTCTTTAATAAAGCTTATCGCTTCATTTATCGTTAAATCACTGTCCTTCATTTCTAATTGAAATAAAGTTTGAAAAGCTTGCACTCGGGATTCTTTACGACTCATTTTTAACTCCTTCAAACGTTTGTATTTTTCTTTATTTAATTACTGAATTAGGTATGACATTACTTTTCAATAACGATTTGTGTAATGTGAATATTAATTTGCTTAGGTTCTATCGCTGTCATATTAGAAATTGAATTAAAAATTGACGTTTGAATTTTGTTTGCAGTTTTTGAAATATTAACACCATGTTTTAATGCACAATATACATCTATATATATGCCATCTTCTTTACTCTCGATTTTTAAATCACGGCTTAAATTTTTACGACTAACTTTTTCTAAATTTGTTTCTTTTAATTCAGCAAAATGGCCAGTGATGCCTTCGACTTCCGAAGTAGCTATACTTGCAATAACAGATAGCACTTCTGGCGCTATTTCTACTTTACCTAATTTTGAATTTGAATAATCAGTTACTTTGACCATGGATTGACCTCCTATTAACCTTCATCATTCATAATGCTATTTTGCTCTAAAAAGTTTGTATTAAATTTACCGCTTCTAAATATATCGTTATTCAATAATTTAATATGGAATGGAATAGTTGTATCAATACCAAGAACCACAAATTCACTTAGTGCACGAATGCCAGCCATAATCGCTTCATCTCGTGTCGGTTCATGTATGATTAATTTCGCTACCATCGAATCATAATATGGCGGTATCGTATAATTAGTATAACATGCTGACTCTATTCGAACACCATATCCACCTGGTGCAAGATATTGCTCAATTTTACCTGGTGATGGCATAAAGTTCTTGTAAGGATTTTCAGCATTAATTCTAAATTCAATTGCGTGTCCTGTTAATTTAATATCTTCTTGTTTATACGGTAACACGTCACCCATAGCAACTTGTAATTGTAATTTAACTAAATCAATTCCTGTTACCATTTCAGTTACAGGATGTTCTACTTGAATACGTGTATTCATTTCCATAAAATAAAATTTATTATCATTTAAATCATATATAAACTCAATTGTTCCCGCATTTTCATAATTTACAGCTTTCGCTGCACGAACTGCGGCATTTCCCATTTCACGACGTGTTTCATCATCTAAAATTGGGGAAGGTGCTTCTTCCACTAATTTCTGCATACGTCTTTGAATTGTACAATCACGTTCTCCTAAATGAATTACATTACCATAGCTGTCCCCAACAATTTGGATTTCAATATGGCGGAAGTTTTCGATGAATTTCTCCATATAAAGTCCACCATTACCAAATGCAGTTTGAGCTTCTTGTTCTGTCATTCGGAAGCCAGTTTCAAGTTCTTTTTCATCACGAGCAACACGGATACCTTTTCCGCCACCACCAGCAGTAGCTTTAATGATGACCGGATAGCCAATTTTCTTAGCGATTTTCTTAGCTTCTGAGACGTCTTTCATTAAACCGTCACTACCAGGAACAACTGGAACATTGGCTTTGATCATTTCTGCCTTAGCAACATCTTTGATACCCATTTTTTGGATAGATTGATAACTTGGTCCAATGAACTTCAATTGGCATGCTTCGCATAATTCTGCAAAATCAGCATTTTCAGCTAAAAAGCCATAACCCGGATGAACGCCATCACAACCTGTAGAAGTTGCAATAGATAAGATGTTCGGAATATTTAAATATGAATCTTTAGACAAAGTGGGACCTACGCAATATGCTTCATCAGCAATTTGAGTATGTAGCGCATCTTTATCCCCTTCAGAATAGATTGCAACAGTTTGGATGCCTAAATCACGACAAGCGCGAATAATCCTAACTGCGATTTCACCGCGGTTTGCAATTAAAACCTTTTTCATTATTTCACCTTAAATAACGGTTGGCCATACTCTACCATTTGTCCGTCTTCTACTAAGATTTCAACAATTTCACCTGAAATTTCTGCTTGAATTTCATTAAATAGTTTCATTGCCTCTAAAATACACACTGTTGTTTCATTTGAAACAGTGTCCCCAACTTGCACATATGCTTCTTCGTCTGGAGATGGCGATTTGTAAAATGTACCTACCATAGGTGCATTAATTGTTTTGTGATTATCTGAAGTTGGCTTTGGAGCTTCAGTTTTATTGCTATCAGTTGATTGTGCTTGAGGCATAGGCATTGCCGCAGCTTCAACTGGCATTTGTGAGATTTGTGGCGTGATAATCTCAGTTTCTTTTTCTTTCTTAAGCGTCACTTTGCCTTTAGTATCTTCAATATTGATTTCCGTTAAAGTTGATTTATCCAGAATTTCAATTAATTCTTTGATTTCTTTAAAGTTCATTATTACTGACTCCTTCAGTTTGTTTTCATCTACCCGTCTATTTTACTTGAGACAACTCTTCAATTCAAGCATGTTCATATTGCTGGCGACATTATAAGTCTATCCCAAAGTTATAATAAAACCACATTTTAAATTAAAAACACTTGTGTATTTATTACTTAACATTGACTCATCTTAACTCTTGATTAAAAATTTTATGCATTCAGTTAAACATATCAATGTTATTTTTATTAGCTATTATGTTTTATCCTCAACAATATGATATGTAGATATATACCTTTACTCATGTCTATGTTTTTTCACTACCAATTAGACGATTCGTTTTATATTTTAAAAATTATTTTAAAAATAAAAAGCCTCATATCAGCATATAACCTATAATCATTTTAGGCAATAGCTTTATGAGACTTATTTAGAATATCTTACGTTAAATCAGTATAGTGAATACAAGCTATTTGTTAACAAATTAGAGATTATCCTCTTGAAATGTAGCTTCCATCACCAGTGTTGATAATTAAAACGTCACCTTCGTTTACAAATAAAGGTACATTTAATGTATAACCAGTTTCAACAGTTGCCGATTTAGTGGCACCAGTTGCAGTATCACCTTTAATACCAGGTTCTGTTTCAGTTACTGTTAATTCAACAGTTTTAGGTAATTCAACACCGATAGTTTCACCTTCGTATGTTTGAATTTGTACTTCCATACCTTCTTTTAAGTAATTCAATTCTTCTTTTAAGTAATCACTTGAAAGTTCTGTTTGTTCAAAGCTTTCATTATCCATAAATACATGATTATCTCCGTCAGCATATAAATATTGCATGCGACGATTTTCAATCATTGCTGGTTCAACTTTTTCACCAGCTCTAAACGTTTTCTCTTGAATTGCACCAGTTCTTAAATTACGTAATTTTGAACGAACGAATGCTGAACCTTTACCAGGCTTTACATGTTGGAAGTCTATAACTTTCCAAATAGCGTTATCAACAGAAATTGTTAAACCTGTTTTAAAATCATTAACCGAAATCATTCAGTTTCCTCCTCATTTTACACGCTTATGTTAAAACTATAAGGTCTTTTGTGCATTTAGTAAAGACTTGACAACCATTTTCTGTAATTAAAATATCATCTTCTATTCTTATACCGCCCAAACCTTCTATATAAACACCAGGTTCTACTGTAACACAGTTGTTAACTTGAAGTTTATCTTGTATCGTACGAGCCAGCATTGGCCCTTCATGGATTTCTAAACCAATACCATGTCCTAGTGAATGTCCAAATTCTTTTCCATACCCTTTTGACTCTAAATAGTTTCTTGAAATGGCATCAGCTTCTGCACCAGTCATGCCAGGTCTAATCTCATTAATTGCTTTCATTTGAGATTCAAGTACTATTTGATATATTTCTTTCAGTTTAGGATCTGGTTCTCCAATAGCAAATGTTCTAGTAATATCTGAACAATAGCCGTTATAATACGCGCCAAAATCTAATGTAATCATGTCGCCTTTTTCAATAATTTTATCACTTGCAACACCATGTGGTAATGCACCTCTATGACCAGATGCTACAATCGTATCGAATGATGGTCCATCTGCTCCTAATTCTAGCATTTTGCTTTCTAATATTGCCTTTAATTCTTTTTCAGTCATGCCTGCTTTTACAACAGTTAAAATATATTCATATGTTTCATCAACAATATTAGCTGCTTTTTGAATTAAAGCAATTTCGTCAGCATCTTTGACGTCTCTAATTTTATCTACAGTATTAGAAATGCTTATTAATGATATACGGCTTTTATTTAATTCAAGGTATGTATCATAACTTACATGATGCCCCTCAAAACCTACATTTTCAAAATTTTCTTGGTGTAGCAATTCTTTAATCTCACCAATAATAGTAGATTTACGATTAATAATTTCATAATTTGGCGCCTGCTTAGTTGCTTGATCAATATATCTAAAGTCTGTTATCAAATATTGTTTATCTTTAGATATGATAAGTGCTCCACTGGTACCAGTAAAACCTGATAAATATCTTCTATTGTAATCCGAAAGAATGATAATCGCATCTAAATGTTTTTGTTCTAAAATACGATGCACTTGTGTTATTCTGCTCATCTTATTACCTCCTAGTGAAACGTTTGTGCATTTCAACTTTATACATTAAAATAATATCATAATAAGGATAAAAAATAATAGATATTGATTTTAGGGAGATAGTAATGAAAAAATTGGTTTCAATTGTTGGCGCAACATTATTGTTAGCTGGATGTGGATCACAAAATTTAGCACCATTAGAAGAAAAAACAACAGATTTAAGAGAAGATAATCATCAACTCAAACTAGATATTCAAGAACTTAATCAACAAATTAGTGATTCTAAATCTAAAATTAAAGGGCTTGAAAAGGATAAAGAAAACAGTAAAAAAACTGCATCTAATAATACGAAAATTAAATTGATGAATGTTACATCAACATACTACGACAAAGTTGCTAAAGCTTTGAAATCCTATAACGATATTGAGAAGGATGTAAGTAAAAACAAAGGCGATAAGAATGTTCAATCGAAATTAAATCAAATTTCTAATGATATTCAAAGTGCTCACACTTCATACAAAGATGCTATCGATGGTTTATCACTTAGTGATGATAATAAAAAAACGTCTAAAAATATCGATAAATTAAACTCTGATTTGAATCATGCATTTGATGATATTAAAAATGGCTACCAAAATAAAGATAAAAAACAACTTACAAAAGGACAACAAGCGTTGTCAAAATTAAACTTAAATGCAAAATCATGATAGGAGTCTTTTAATGCGTAATATAATATTTTATCTTGTACTTATTATTGCTGCGATTGGATTAGTAATGAATCTAGATGCCTTTATTTTTTCAATCGTCAGAATGTTAATCAGCTTTGCTGTAATAGCTGGTATTATTTATCTGATTTATTATTTCTTCATCTTAACTGAAGACCAACGCAAATATCGCAAAGCAATGCGTAAGTATAAAAGAAATCAAAGAAGAAAATAGATAAAAAAACGGAAGCACTTGTAGGTAAAATAGTCTACGTGCTTCCATTTTTTATTCTAAAAACTACTTTCTAAACATCCATTCATCTGAACGATATTTTTCAGTTAATTCTTCCACTTCTGCCAATTGAGCTTCTGTTAATTCAAGTGGCTTTAATTCTATATTTAAACCTTTCTTAAAACCTTTCTCGAAAGCTTCTTCCATTTGACTAATAGTAATGTGTTTATCTGAAATATCATTGATGGCAACTGCTTTTTCAACGAATGCCTCTTTCATTTTTAATTTTAATCTTTCATTTTTATAAATAAACATATCAAACAGTTCATCAATATCAATATCTTGTAAAATCGAACCGTGTTGGAGGATTACGCCCTTTTGTCTCGTTTGAGCACTCCCAGCAATCTTACGGCCTTCAACAACTAGCTCATACCAACTTGGTGCATCAAAACACACTGAACTTCGAGGTTGTTTTAATTTTTGACGCTCTTCAGGCGTTTTAGGTACCGCAAAATAAGTATTAAATCCTAAGTTTTTAAATCCTTCTAATAATCCTTGTGAAATCACTCTGTACGCTTCTGTAACTGTAGAAGGCATATTCGGATGCGATTCAGGCACAATCACACTGTAAGTTAACTCTTTATCATGTAGCACCCCACGGCCACCAGTTTGACGCCTTACGAGACCAAAACCTTTCTCTTTAACCTTATCAATATCAATTTCTTTTTGTAGCCTTTGGAAATACCCTATTGATAATGTTGCAGGATTCCATGTGTAAAAACGTATAACTGGATCAATTTCACCTCTAGAGACAAAATTTAATAACGCTTCATCCATTGCCATATTATAATATGGGTCTTTACTTCCTGTATTAATAAAATTCCAAGTTTCAGTCATATTCAAGAACTCCTATCAGCAAAATGTATAATATTTGATTCGCTAATTAATCAATTTAACTAAATGAATAATAATTGCAATTCTTTAGTGAAATATTTTGATAATTTGACCTAACAGTCTTATAATTATATTATCGTTTAATTAGGGAGGATGCAAGATGAGTGCTAGTTTGTACATCGCAATAATTTTAGTTATAGCAATTATTGCTTATATGATTGTTCAACAAATTCTTAACAAGCGAGCTGTTAAAGAATTAGATCAAAATGAATTCCATAATGGGATTAGAAAAGCTCAAGTCATCGATGTTAGAGAGAAAGTTGACTATGACTACGGTCACATTAATGGGTCTCGCAATATTCCTATGACAATGTTCAGGCAACGATTCCAAGGATTAAGAAAAGACCAACCGGTATACTTATGTGATGCCAATGGGATTGCTAGCTATAGAGCCGCTCGTATTTTGAAAAAAAATGGATATACAGATATCTATATGTTAAAAGGCGGCTATAAAAAATGGACTGGAAAAATAAAGTCTAAAAAATAGTTTTGTAAATTTAATATACGATTTAATAAAATCTGAGTGTTAATTGATCATCAATAACAATACTCAGATTTTAATTTTTTAACAAAGTCTGTTACTATATTTCTCTAGCTTCACTAATCATTAAACTTAGTTTCAGCATAATAAAGAAAGTTCAGCTCATTTTCAATACGATTCAATTACCGCAATCTAAAAAATGAAAAGACAATTTCTATGAAAGAATAATACCAAACCCTAAGAGTTATTACTTCGGTTTAGTTTTCTTGTTCAAATAGAAATTGTCTTTTTCAATTGATTTTGAAACCATTATCCTTAAATCTTCATACAAAGTTAGAATAATAATTCTCGGAATATGTGTTTAATACTTTATTTTTCCTGTTTAAGATTTTCAAACTTTAATATTGGTTTACGAGCAGCTGTAGCTTCGTCTAATCGATCAATCACAGTTGTATGTGGTGCTTCTAGCACTTTATCAGGATCATTTTTAGCTTCTTCAGCAATACTAATTAATGTATCGATAAAATAATCAAGTGTTTCTTTAGACTCTGTCTCAGTCGGTTCAATCATCATACCTTCTTCAACATTTAATGGGAAGTATATTGTTGGTGGATGTACACCGAAATCTAATAATCGCTTAGCCATGTCTAAAGTACGTACACCAAATTCTTTTTGACGCACACCACTTAACACAAACTCGTGTTTACAATATTGTTTATAAGGTATTTCAAAGTGTTCAGATAAACGTGCTTTAATATAATTCGCATTAAGAACCGCTGCTTCAGAAACCTCTTTAAGTCCAGTTGCTCCCATAGTTCGAATATACGTATAAGCTCTTAAGTAAATACCAAAGTTACCATAAAATGGTTTTACACGTCCGATAGAATTTTTAATGTCATTATCATATTTAAATTTGTCGCCATCTTTAATAACCATTGGCTTTGGTAAGTAACTTGCTAGTTCTTTTACTACACCGACTGGACCTGAACCAGGACCGCCACCACCATGTGGACCAGTAAATGTTTTATGCAAGTTTAAATGAACAGCATCAAATCCCATATCTCCTGGGCGAACTTTGTCCATAATAGCGTTTAAATTCGCACCATCATAATATAATAGACCACCAGCATTATGGACGATTTCACGGATTTCCATAATATTTTTTTCGAAAATACCTAAAGTGTTTGGATTAGTTAACATAATAGCTGCTGTATTTTCATTTACAACACGTTTCAAGTCATCAATATCAACTTCGCCACGTTCGTTTGATTTTACAGTAACTGATTTAAATCCTGCAAATGAAGCTGAGGCTGGATTCGTACCATGCGCAGAATCTGGCACAATGACTTCATCACGATGACCTTCACCATTATTCTCATGGTAAGCTTTAAATATCATCAATGCAGTCCATTCACCATGTGCGCCAGCAGCTGGTTGTAATGTCACCTCATCCATACCAGTAATTTCTTTTAATTCTTCTTGCAAACTATAAATAATTTCTAATGAACCTTGAACTTGATCTTCATCTTGTAATGGATGTGATTCACTAAATCCTGGTATTCTAGCAACCTTTTCATTAATTTTAGGGTTATACTTCATCGTACATGAACCCAATGGATAAAATCCGTTGTCTACACCGAAATTTTTATTTGAAAGTTCAGTATAATGACGTACTAAGTCTAGTTCAGCAACTTCAGGAAACTCCGCTTTGTTTTTACGAATAAATTTATCATCTAACAATGACTCAACAGAATTTGTTTTAATATCACTTTTTGGTAATGAATATGCATATCTGCCTTCACGAGATCTTTCAAAAATTAATGGACTTGATTTACTAGTCATTTAACTCACCAGCCTTTTCTACAAATGTATCGATTTCATCTTTTGTTCTTAATTCAGTTACAGCTATTAACATGTGATTTTTAAAGTCGTCTGAAACAACACCTAAATCAAAACCACCGATAATATTGTACTTCACTAATTCCTCGTTAACTTGTTGAATTGGTTTGTCAAATTTGACTACAAACTCATTGAAAGATGTACCATCTAATACTTCAAAACCTTTTTTAATAAATTGCTGTTTAGCATAGTTAGCATGTTCTATATTTTGAACTGCAATATCATAGATACCTTGTTTACCAAGTGCTGACATTGCAATTGATGACGCTAGAGCATTTAATGCTTGGTTAGAACAAATATTAGATGTCGCTTTATCACGTCGAATATGTTGTTCACGTGCTTGTAATGTTAATACAAAGCCACGATTACCTTCATCATCTTGTGTTTGACCGACTAATCTACCTGGCACTTTACGCATTAACTTTTTCGTCGTTGCAAAATATCCACAATGTGGCCCACCGAATTGAGCAGGAATTCCGAATGGCTGAGTATCACCTACAACAATATCTGCACCAAATGAACCTGGAGGTGTAAGTAATCCCAATGCTAATGGATTTGCATATACGATAAATAATGCTTTTTTATCTTCAATAAAGCTATGAATCTTTTCAAGATCTTCAATTGAACCGTAGAAGTTTGGATATTGTACTGCAACAGCTGCTGTTTCATCATCCACTGCTGCTTCTAATTTTTTCAAATCTGTAACAGTGCCATCTAAATCGATTTCCACTACTTCGAATTCCTTACGCGTCTTAGCATAAGTATGAAGTACTTGTAATGCTTGATAATGTAAACCTTTTGAGACTACAATTTTATTTTTCTTTGTTTGACTAAATGCTAAGATACATGCTTCAGCAAAGCTAGTCATCCCATCATACATAGAAGAATTTGCTACATCCATATCTGTTAATTCACAAATTAAAGTTTGGAACTCAAAAATGGCTTGTAATTCACCTTGAGAAATTTCCGGTTGATATGGCGTATATGCTGTGTAAAATTCTGATCTTGAAATCATAGCATCCACAACTGATGGCGCGTAATGATCATAAACACCAGCACCCAAAAATGATGTATGCGTTTCTTTAGTGATATTCTTGCTTGCAATGCGATTTAATCTTCTAAGTAACGTTGTTTCCGCTTCGCCTTCAGCAATATTTAAATCTCTATTTAATAAAATGTCACTTGGTACATCACCGAATAATTCTCCTATAGATTTTGCACCAATTGTTTGTAACATTTCTTGCTTGTCTTTTTCAGTTAAAGGTATATAACGATGACTCACAATGCACACCCCTTTTTAATTATTTATCAATTTGATTTTTCTTAACAATTTTCGCTTTTAATTGACGCTTACGAACTTGAACAAGCAACTCTCTACCCATTTCAAACTCATCTCTTTTTATCATTGCAAGTGCAATTGATTTTCCTGATGATGGAGACTGTGTTCCTGAAGTTACTTCTCCAATAATATTTCCATCTAAATCCATAACTTCATAACCAGTTCTTGCAATTCCTTTTTCAAGTAATTCTAATCCCACTGTTCTTCTTGGTGCACCATTTTCTTTTTGATCTTTTAATACAGATTTACCAATAAAATCAGCATCAATTAATGGTTTACTTGCAAAAGCGATACCACCTTCATATGGTGTAATTGATTCAGTTAAATCTTGTCCATGTAATGGCAATCCAGCCTCTAATCTTAATGTATCACGAGCGCCTAACCCACATGGCATAACATTATACTCTAATAAACCATCCCAAATTTTTTCAGTATCATCGATATTACAATAAATTTCAAACCCATCTTCACCTGTGTAACCTGACTGAGATAAAATGACGTTTGCTCCAAATAATTTGACACCCTGTTTAAATTCAAACATTTTCATTTCAGTTACATCTTCATCAACTAATTGATTAATTAAATCTCTAGCTTTTGGTCCTTGTATTGCTAATTGACCATATTGGTTTGATACATTTTGTACTTTAACATCAAATTTCTCTTTGTGTTTTAAAATCCAATTAAAATCTTTTTCAGTATTAGCAGCATTAACAACTAATAAATAATTGTCGTCAGCTAATTTATATATTACTAAATCATCAATAATACCGCCTTCTTCATTACATAAAGCAGTATATAATGCTTTTGAAGTAGTTAAATTATCAGTATCATTTGATAATAAATATTGCACAAACTGACTAGCATCTTTACCTGTTACTTCAATTTCACCCATATGACTAACATCAAACAGGCCAATTTCGTATCGAACAGCATTATGCTCCTCTTTAATACTTGAAAATTGAACAGGCATCGCCCATCCTCCGAATTCCACAATTTTTGCACCTCTATCAACATAATTTTGATATAAAGGTGTTTGTTTTAAATCACTTGACATTGAAATACCCCCTTAAAATTATAAAAACAGGATAGCAATCGCTACCCTGTTTATAAATCACCAATTCAGGAACGCGTTACAGTATTATCCTTTTGCCTGAGAGTTTCGTAATAAATTACTTGCACCTTCGGCGATAGAGTCTTAATACTCTATTCTCTCTAATACTGATCACTCGCTTTTATTAAATTTAGCAATTCATAATATATTTCTGAAATTGATAGCAAATGACTATCAAATTTCTTGAATGCGATTTCATTATATCTTAAAATCCGTGAGCAATACAAGTCATTTAACTGCGTGATTGTCTTATTATTTGCATTAGGTCGATGTGGGTCATCATTGATTCGACTATATATAATATCAATATTACAATCTAACCAAATAATGTTTTTTTGATTTTTCAAAAAATTAAATGCCTCTTCACTTTCAATAATACCACCACCAGTAGCAATTATATCTGCAGTGTTAATACATTCTTGCAAACATGTGAACTCTAAATTCCTGAAATATTGTTCACCATGTTTACTAAATATTTCTGGTATTGTTAACTTATACTTTTCTTCGATATATGAATCTATATCAATAAATGATAAATTTTGCTCATCTGCAACGTATTTACCAATCGTAGATTTACCGGTACCCATGAAACCAATTAAAATTATTGGTGATTTATCATGATTCATGCGTTTTCCCTTCTTTCAATAACAAAACAATCTTATAGTTATAGTCAGTTTCTATATTATATAATGTCTTTAATTTTAAACTATATTGACTGATATAAAAAGTGAAAATGGAAAAATAAATTGCTGTTAGCATCAATAAGAACGGCGTAACATATCCTTTTTCTTTATATAAATCAAAATTAATAAATTATTTCACATCCTTTTTAATAGTACTCATTTAAATACTAGTAAGTTATACATAAATAGTTTTAGTCTGCACATTTGTACCGACTTTAACTGTTATCGTTATTTTAATAATGGATTTATAGTAGATATTTACAGTAAATGCTGTAACATTATTAATCATTGTTATATTTCCTCTGTCATTTACAACTTTAATAATTTTATTATTTATTAATTTGTATTCGATCATTTCTTCACCTTTATGTAAAATGATACGCTGTTGCCTAATTTCAATATCGTTTCTATCTACTCCTTTAAAATCCTCTAGAATATCTCTTGAGAAAAATTCGAAATCTACATTTGTTAATTCCCTACTTTCAATTAGAAAAGTTTTGCTAAGTCTAATTAAGTCTGGAACAATTAGTAAAGTTATACTTATAACCATCATCGCTACTAACATTTCAATGAGCGAAAAAGCTTTGACATTAATACTGTATACATGTCTTTTGATAAGAAGTGGTATTTTTTGAAATAGCACAAATTTGTTGGTCACTTTGCTTAATATCATACTTCCCTATAGTTACCCCCTTCTTAAGTTCTTCTTTATTAATTTTAGATACAGTCGTCAAAATTACTTTAGAAGCATCAATTGTTTGTAGTTTATGGTTTATACTCGCTTGCATTTGATTCATCATTGGTATCAATAGTAATGTAATCAATCCAATTAGCAAAAATCCAGCCATACTATCTATTAAGAATGATCCTTTACACTTATAGCTTTTCATAACGAATTCTTCCTTTTTCAATATGGAATATTATTCTATAAATTGAATTGTTATTGTCAATTGTTATACTACCAAATTTATTGATATTCCCTTTTTTATCAAAGGCAATAATATCAACTTTTGCAACATTAATTATTTTGCCTACTTTTAATTTTAGAAATCGTATTTTATTATTCTCTATTACTTTAATAGTGTCACTGTTTTCATAAAATCTAACATTGATATATCCTTGATTTGCTATAGCTTGCGACTTAATATAATTCAATTCAGTAATAAAAGAAATGATATTTGCCTCATCATCTATTACTCTAAGATTGCTTAATCCTTTAGATGTCATTGTCAAAAGTAGAAATATACTGATTAACATCATTACCACAAGCATCTCAATCATAGTAAATGCTGACTGCTTTCTAATTTGCAACTGCTTCTCCATTACTAATTGTTATTGTCTCTCCTGATTTACATGTCTTTTGTGCTTCTTTTATAAAACCATCTGCAATTAAGTCTTCAATAGACGATGGATTTCTATTATGTTTCAATGCATACGCTTCAATTTGACTATTAACCATTTTTACCTGTGCATTACAACCTGTTGATTGTATGTGAGCAGTTTGTTTAGCAATATTTGGAATGATTAAAATTAATAATAAACTGATGATTAATAACACTAATAGCATCTCTATCAATGTAAACGCTTGAGTTTTCTTAAGAAATTTAAACATATATTAACCTCCATTATTTTATACTTTGCATCATTTGAAACATTGGTAACATAATTACTAAATAAATTGCGACAATAAATAAACCTAAAATCAAAAATAAAATAGGCTGTAAAAACTGAGTCTGTTTTATCGCTTTATCTTCTATTTGTTTTACTAATATTTGCGAATATAACTTTAGTTCTACTTCTAGCTTCCCTCTCTTTTCACCTTGTAGCACAAACTTAATTAATTGAGGCTTAAAGCATTTTAGTTTTTCTAAAATTTGAGGCAAACCATATCCCATTTCTGAATAAGTTAATAAGTATTTACCTAGAAACTGTCTAAATGGATCACTACTATGGTTAATATAAACGTCTACTATTGATTGAAGTGTAATACCATTTTTATAAAACAACACTAATTCATTAGTTACAAAATAAGTTTTAAATAATTGGAAATAGCCTGATATTAGCGGTAGTTTCATCACAAAGTTTATCTTATTGAGCATATTTAAATTGTTATAAATTAATTTCATAATAATAGCCAACATAGATACTATTATGAGCATTACTACAATTATAGTAGGTAAGCTGGTAATGAAAAAAGACAATGTTTTTTGAAAAGAAGATAGTTGAATATTCATAGAAGTATATAATTGTTGAAACTGTGGAATTACTGTGAGGTTTAATATAATAATCATAGCAATAAAGATAGAAACTAGTATTAAGGGGTATTGCAGTGTCTTTAACAATCGTTGTTCTGACTTTCTATTCACTTTCATATAATTTACGGTTTCTTCTAGAACGTCTATAATATTGCCAAATCTTTCTGCCAAATATACTTGCATGACGATAGTATCGCTATAACCTATCAGTGATAATATTTGATTGCATGGTGCACCATTTGAAATTTCACTTAGAATGGTGGTACCTAATTGCTTATTTTTATATGTCATTTGAAGATTTAAAAATTGAAAACTTTGATACAGAGTGAAACCATATTTCAACAAATTACATAAATTTGAAAGTAAGTCGATTTGTTGGGCCTTACTTAATTGTCGCTTCTTAGAATGTAGTTTAAATGTATTTATCCATTGTAGTTTCACAAATGACACCTGCTTTTGTCATATCATCAAGTTTATCTTCTAAGTTCTTAAATGATGATGGTAATGAATGATTATGGGAAAAGAAATATCGGAGTTGTTGCTGAGATAGAATTTCACATACTAATTGTCGCTGTTGCTTAATAGTAGTTACAAGTCGTTGGTTTATAATTAAGTTAGTTGCCTGTATCAATTCTTGTACAGAAATGCCCATTTCTAATAGCCTTAAAATAGCACCTTTACAATCAGTTGCATGCAATGTAGTCAGAACAAGGTGACCACTTAAACTAGCCTGTATAACACACTTGGCAACATCTTTATCTCTGATTTCACCTATTAAAATAACATCAGGATCACATCTTAAAATAGCTTTAAACGAATTTACATAGTTAATGCCAGCTTTATCATTCACATTAATTTGGACGATACCAGGAATTTGCATCTCTACAGGATCCTCTATAGAAATTACATTTAAATTCAAGGCTTTATTCGCGTATGAGACCATTTGATACATTAATGTACTCTTTCCTGAACCAGTTGGCCCACTAAACAATAGTAATCCTTGTTTCTTATTCATGAGGTGTTTAAAATCATTGAATTTATAAGTTGATTTCTGTTGTTGAAAAAATTGAGGTACAATTCTGATAACACAACTTTCTTGGCCAAGTGACAATGGTAAAGTTGATATTCTCAAAAAATATATTTTATTGAAATGGTAACTATATCGACCGCTCTGTGCGACTTGCTGTGTAGAAACATCAAGCCCAGCTTGAAACTTCATATAAACTAATAACTTTTGATAAATGCTATTCCCAATTTGTTCATACTGCTCCAAGTTATCATTAATTCTAAATTTAATACTTACTTCATTTTTAACTGGAATAAAATGTACATCACTCGCTTTCATTTCTATCGCTTTATTAATTATTTCTTGAAATAGAATCTTCAAAAAAACACCTCCTACATATAATCACGTAGGAGGTGTTTTTATTACTTCAATTTAACCGTGTAAAAATGGATTTAATTGTTCATCATCAACCGTCGTATATGGACCATGTCCAGGGAATAAAGGTAAATCGCCTTCTAATTCAAATATTTTATCTTGAATAGAATCAACTAGCGTTTCATAATCACCTTTATATAAATCTGTACGTCCGATTCCATTATTAAATAATGTATCTCCAACAACTGCGAATTCATCGAACACATATGTTAAACTTCCTGGTGAATGTCCAGGTGTGTGTAACACATTAAACTTAAATCCTTCTATTTCTGTGCTACCTTCGTTTAACTTTTCAGGAGTTACCTTACTTGTAATAATTGGTAATCCATATTGCTTAAATTTATCTGCCCCATTTTTAACGGGATCTTTTAGAAAATCAAACTCTGCTTCATGCATATAAACCGGGACATCGAATCGATCAACTATATCATCGACTGCTCCGATATGATCAAAGTGTGCATGTGTTAATAAAATAGCTTTTAACGGTTTATTTATTTGGTTTAATTTTTTAATAATTTTTTCACTTTCACCTGAAGGGTCAATCAGAATAACAGCTTTGTCATTTTCGATGAAATACGTATTAGTATCAACTAAGCCTAAAGTTAAGCTTGAAATCCTCATAGGTTTTCACCACTATTTTCTAAATGTTTTTGTACTGATGTTAGTTTATCATTCATTTTTCTAGATTTGTCTCGTCGGTCATCAATACGGATATTTGTACAAACTCTACTTAAACCTTTATCAAAAGGTAATTCATGTATCACTTGCACAACTTCTAATACATCGCTTAATTCACCTTCAATTAGAGTATTCATTGGTGTTAATTGAAAATCAATTTTACCCATTGCTTTATATTCTTGAAGTTTTTTCTGAATATCTGCAATATATTTACTAACACTCGGACCTTCCGTTCCAACTGGAATAACAACCACATCAACAATAGCCATTATTTTACCCCCTCTTTATCTAATACATAGGTCTTGATTAATCCTGCTGCTCCTGTAATACCTGCATCATTACCTAATTTCGCTTGTACAATTTCAGTTTCAAATTGAGCAGGTGCAAATGTTAAATTATGATATTCTGTTTTAATATTTTCAATTAAAATAGGTCCTGCAGTAGACATTCCTCCACCTAGAACGATATATTTCGGATTACTTGTAATACTAATAATACTACATAAATATCCAATATAGTTTGCAACCTTTTCAGTAATGAAAATACAGAATTGGTCACCAGCTTTTGCCGCATCAAAAACAGCTTTTGCTGTAACCTTATTTTCTTTAATCAATTCTAATATAGAAGATCTAAACGTCAACTTCGGATAGTAGAAGTTAACTAAGTTAACAACGCCTGTCGCTGAAGCAACTGTTTCAATACATCCAGAACGACCACAATTACATTTAAATCGTTGATCGAAGTCTGCTCTAAAATGACCTATTTCTGCGCCAGAGCCATTATGACCATGTACGATTTCACCATTTGAAATAATTCCTCCACCTAGACCTGTACCAAGTGTGATGGCAACAACATCATCGGCACCTTCACCAGCACCTTTGTGTTTCTCCCCTAAAGCAGCTATGTTAGCATCATTATCTACATACACTGGACAATCAACGAATTGTTCAAAAATCTCACGTACATTAACTTTTTCTGGCCAATATAAGTTTACTGCTCCATTTACTGTACCTTTTTCAAAGTCAACAGGACCTGGTACACCAATACCTACGCCAAGTACATTTGAAAAATTATAATTATTTTCATTTACTTTTTCAACAAACGAATCATAAATTCCTTTCAAAAGTGTATATCCTGTACTATCAGATGTATCAGTGTGAATAGACCATTTATGTAATTGTTCTAATTCAGGTGTGAAAATACCTAATTTACAAGTCGTCCCGCCTACATCAGCTGCTAAAATAATTTTTGTCATTTCTGTTCATTCCTTCTCTGATTAATTATCAACGTACATTTCAAATATTCTTCCTTAGATAACAGTTCATATTGATACAATGATGAAATCTCCTGTTGAATCATTTCGTACATATCTTCTGGATTTTTAAAATATATTAGAAATCCGTAACTTTTCAATAACTGTTGTACATCATAAAAGTTATTTATTTTTCGACTCATTTGATTTAGTCAACTCTTTTTCTAAGTTAATATAATCTGTATTTTTAGGGTCTGCATTTAATGCTTTACGCACATATTTTAATGCTTTTTCATCATCATTTAATGAACGATTTGCTATCGCTAACTCAAAATTTAATAAACCTGATTTAGGAAACATTCTAAGTCCTCGCTCCCATTCTGTCATACCTTCAGACTTAGAATTGATAGTAGCCATAATCATACCACTTAAATAATATGTTTGATCATCGGCATAATTTTTATTTATTGTCTGCTTCACAATATTTTGAGCATTATCATAATTACCACTAGTCATATCATCTTTGATCAATTTATTATAAATATTATCTTCTTTAATTGTAAAAATTCTAATTTGAAGTGCAATAAATATAACAAGCATACCAATTAGTAAAATCCAAAAAATATTACGATTCACTTTATAGTAATAGCCAATTAAAGTTATTAATAAACCACCAATGAATCCTCCAATATGCGCCACAATATTTATATTTGACATAAACAGAGAAACACCAACTAATATCACTAATGCAATTAATAACTGTCCCAACATTTTTTTGTTAAATGTTTTTGAAACATACATCATCGCAAAAATTGATCCAATCAGACCAAATATAGCACCACTAGCCCCAACTGAAATTGTAGTCGTATTAAATGATAGTGATACAAAGTTTCCAAACAACCCTGCAATAAAGTATACAGTTAACATCCGCCATGAACCAATAATTGCTTCGACTATTTTACCAAAAATAAATAATGAAAGCATATTCATAAGTATATGTTCAAAACTAAAATGTAAAAACATCGATGTAACAATTCGATACCATTCACCATGTACGACATTAAAATGCACTAACCCGCCAACATCTAATAATTTTACATCCGAAAAATTATTTAAATATAAAATCATACATAACCATATTAAGACATTTACAAATATTATTGTGTATGTTGCCGGTGAAAATTTCTGCATATATTTATCTAAAAAGTTATCGGTTAATACTTTGCGTTTATAGAACATATATGTCTTTTTATCATTATCTTCTGAAATAAGTCTAGCCAAAAATATATTCGGCATATGCTTTATCAAATCTTTTGTGTGTCTTATAACATTGAATTTAATTCTAATTGGCGAAACTTCATTTAATTGTTCTTCTGAAAATTCCGATTCTGTAAAATAATAAAATTCAAAACTTTGTGGTTCGAAAGAAATAAAATTTGCTATTTCATCTTTGTGTTCAAGCACTTTCGCTTTGTCAAAACGTATTTCTTGGGTAGACTTGATATGTTGTTTAAAAATGACTACTTGTTTTTTTCTTTTATGGGCTAACCAAATTTCTTGGTCATCTTTTTCCCTACTGACAATATCAAAATTCAAGTACCTAATCCAATAATATATTGTTTTCCAAAATTGTTTGTCTATGTTCATTTAGTCCTCCACTATGCTGATTGATATATAATCAATTTATCGACTGGTTGATCGAATGATTCCGGTTCAAATGATGTTATTTGAAAATCGTATAATAAGCTTATTGTCTTTGTCTGATAATTAGCTAAAAACCTGTCGTAATAGCCACCACCATACCCAATTCTATATCCATCGTCTTGAAATCCAACACCAGGAACAACAATTAAATCTAGGTTATTCGTTGTTTCACCTTTTGAAGTTGGATAGTAAATCCCCTTATTATCGACATCAATATCTTTGAGATTAAATATTTCTTTAAAAGTCATTTGATGATTTAAATAATCCATTTTCGGTACAAAAATACGTTTATGATCCATTAAGGCTTGTTCAATAATAGAAAAAGTATCTACTTCATGATTAAAAGAAAGAACTAGCGCAATTGCGTTTGCTTCTTTGTATTCTTCAGTTGCAAAAAATTGATTTCTTAACCATGTGTCTGCTTTTCGCTTTTCAGCTTTATTAAAATTCTTCATTTTATGTAAAATGTATTTTCTAATCTCATTTTTAGTCACATTATCACCCACTTTATTCAATTCTATTATATCGTTAATAACAATACATGTCATTATGTTGTCATGATGAATTATGCGACAATTCTAAAATTTATTATTTCAATTGAAATTCTTTTATCATTTCATACGTGTGCATAATTAAAAAGGTGAAACCTCTTATTTTGAGATTTCACCTTTTTTATTGTTAATTTAAATTTAATTTTAATGATTATTTTGTTTCACGGTGTAAAGTTTGTTTGTTTTCACGTGAACAGAATTTCTTCATTTCAACACGTTCTGGATTATTTCTTTTGTTCCTAGTTGTAATGTAGTTTCTGTCACCACATTCCGTACAAGCTAAAGTTACGTTTACGCGCATGGTTATTCCTCCTTATCATTTCTAAATACGACTTTATTATTATACCAACATCTATAATATTTGCAAAGTTAAAATTTTACAACCATGCGCTACACAATCGTCAGGTTAAATTTTATTTGTCTTTGTCTTTATTTTTATCATCTTTACCTAACTGCTTAAAGTAGTAGTTAATTACATCTCTACCTAAGTCTCCACCTGTTAACCATGGTGGTGGTACAGGCTGATTTGTATATACAATTGAAAACGCTAATTTTGGATCATCAATTGGCGCGTATCCTATATAAGTAGAGTTAACTCTTGGCTCTCCGTTTTGGAACACTTCAGCGGTACCCGTTTTACCAGCAGTAGGTACTACTGTATCTTTAAAACTAACATATCCAGTACCATCTTTATCATTAAATGCCATTTTGAATCCTTCTTGAATTTGTTTGATTTCCTTTTCAGTATTATTAACCTTGTTCAAGACAGTGCCATTAATTTTCTTCTTGAGTGGACCAACCTCATCTTTATTAGTTGATTCATGAATCGTTAATCCAATGTGTGGCTGTATTCTATAACCATCATTCGCTATAGTTGAAACATATTGTGATAATTGTAATGGTGTATAGGTATCATATTGACCAATTGATAAATCTAGATAATTACCTGGATTATTTGTTAATGGTTCGATTTGACCTCTTGTTTCATTTGGTAAATCTATCCCTGTTTTCACACCTAAGCCTACTTGATTTAATCCTCTTCTAAGCTTTTGGGCAGGTGAACTTATATCTGAAGGTAAAGCCATACCAGAATAATAAGGGTCTCCCGCTAATTTTAATGCTGTTTTAAACATATATACGTTTGATGAATGCATCAAAGCTTGCTTATCATTAATAGATACATGCCCGTTTTTATTGAAGTATGATCGTTTTGTCAAACCACCTTGGAAATGTAATGGTTCATCGACCATTGTTTCTCCAACTTTGATAGCTTTATTCTGATAACCAGCTAATAATGTTCCACCTTTTACAGAAGATCCAACCGCAAATTGAGAAGTAAACGTACCAATGTCATAATCAGTCATTTTACCACTCTTATTAATCTGCTTTCCGGCAAGCGCAAGAATGTCTCCATTTTTAGGATTTTGTACAACCATCATAGCATTATCCATATCTTTTGCACCTTGGCTGCGAAGCTTCTTAATTTGTTTATCTAATAATGCTTCTACTTCTTTTTGAAGATCTATATCGATCGTTAATTTCAAATCTTGACCGCGAGCGCCAGGATTTAACACTTCTGAAGATGTAACTTTACCAGATTTGTCCGTTGTGTATTTCATTTCTTTCTTCTTACCACGCAATACATCTTCATATTGATATTCTAGGTAAGATTTTCCAACACGATCATTGCGTGAATATCCTTTGGATAAGTAATGTTCTGTCAATTCTTTTGGAATACCTTCAGCAGGTGTCGATACATCTCCGAATATACCTCTTAAAGTATCGCCATATGGATATTTTCTATCCCAATCCATAGACGTGTTAACACCTGGTAATTTGGAAAGTTGCTGAGAAACTGCTGCATACTCTTTTTCACTGACATCTTCATTTTTTATCATTTGTGGATCTAAAACTGTTCCTGCATTCATCTCTCGAAAAATAGCTAAAACTTGTAAATCTTTAGAAGACAATTCATCTAATTGTGATTTTCCGATTTTCGATAACAGTTGTTTATCATATTGATCTTGTTTAATACTTCCATCTGCTAACATAGCTTGTTCTTTTGTCATCATTGCTTTTGCTTTTTTAGGATGCAACTGAATCCAGAAATCTTTCTTATCACGTTCTGTAATTTTCTTAGTATCCATCTTGATTAGCTTTGATAACTTTTCAGCCGTATCCAACATTTCCGATTGTGTTGTTTTTCGACCCCTAGTATATGTAATAGCCATTTTAGAAGCATTATCAACTAAAACTTTCCCATTTCTGTCTAAAATACGACCTCTTGGCACAGACTCATTCACTGTAATGTTTTCATCATTTTTTATAATTTGTTTATAATGTGAGCCTTGTGCGATTTGTAAATAACCTAAACGTAGTACTAGTACTGCAAAAATAAATACAATCACACCAAATATAAAGTTAATTCTCTTGTTAATTGTATTTTGAACGATTTCATCATTTGATTTTTCTTTTAGTCTTTTTAACAAAACTACCTACCTCTATTCAAAGTCTTTCACTTTAAATCATATATGAATTTAGAAATTATTTCTATCTTTTTGACAAAAAAATAACGGTCTCATTTAAGAGACCGAACAAGTAATCATACTTTATTTTGTTGCATTATATAATTCGTCAACTTTTTCCCAGTTAACTACATTCCAAAATGCGCCAATGTAGTCAGGGCGTTTGTTTTGATATTTTAGGTAATAAGCGTGTTCCCATACGTCTAAACCTAAAATAGGTGTTTTACCCTCAGTTAATGGATTATCTTGGTTTGGTGTAGTCACAATTTCTAACTGGCCATTGTTTACGACTAACCAAGCCCAACCTGAACCAAAGCGTGCAGCTGCTTTGTCAGCAAATTCTTTTTTAAATTCTTCTAAAGAACCCCATTGTTCTTTAATTTTTTCTACTACAGTACCTTTTTCTTCTGAGTTTGGTGAAAGTAACTCCCAGAATAATGAATGGTTTAAATGTCCACCGCCATTATTACGTACAGCAGTTTGGATGTTAGCTGGTACACTGTCTAAATTAGCAACAATTTCTTCAATAGATTTAGATTCTAAATCTGTACCTTCTACTGCAGCATTTAATTTCGTAACATACGTGTTATGATGTCTGTCATGGTGAATTTCCATAGTTTCTTTGTCAAAATGTGGTTCTAATGCATCAAATGCGTATGGTAATTTTGGTAATTCAAAAGCCATAAATAATCATCCTCCTAAAATGTCTGTAAGTAAATAATAACAAGCAGTGACTGGTTCAACAAAGAATTTGCTTAAATTCTACTACTTATTATTTTCTCTACTCATTTAATATAACTCAAATCAAAAATAATTAAACATTTTGTATATAAAAAGTTAACAGATTTGCCATAAAATCATACGAACGGAGTATGAAATGAACCTTTATCTTCTATAATTTAAAAAATGAGATTTATGCATACATCTGACCAAATGTGCATAAATCTCATTTCTTTATATTAATCTTGGCAAGACTCACATACACCATAAACTTCAAGTTTGTGTTTGTGAATATTAACACCAGGTAGTGATAACTTTATCTGATCTATTGGACAATAATCTATTACCTTTGTATCTCCACACTTTTCACAGATAAAATGATGATGATGATGGTTTGTACAAGCGATTCTAAACTTCATTTCACCATCAAGTTCTGTATTTTCAATAATCCCTAAATCTTTAAATAAGTGCAGGTTTCTATATATTGTGTCGAATGAAATTCCAGGATAATTTTCATCCATAACTTGTTGTATATACTTTGCGTTTATATACTTATCTTCTTCGACAAAAATATCTAACATATCTTTACGTTTATCTGTATATTTTAAACCGTTCTCTTTTAAAATTTTAATAGCATCATTTGTATTCATTGATATTAGCTCCCTTTTTAAACTTCATTCGCATTTTCTGATAAGCCATTGTAATCATAAGTAAAATAACTAGTAGAACTACAATTACACCACCCGGAGAAATGTCCATATAGAAAGCTAGGACTAAGCCTAATATTACTGATAATTCACCTAAAAATACACTTAGTAATATCAATTGCTTAAAACTTTTTGTTATTCGCATACTTATTGCAATTGGTAACGTGATTAAAGCACTTACTAACAGTATCCCTACAACACGCATTGAGGCAGAAATAACCATCGCTACAATAACAATAAATAAAAATTGAATCCATTTAGGAATGCCAATGACTTTACTATATTCCTCATCAAATGACAATATAAATAATTCTTTATAAAACAATGTAATAAACAGAACAACTATGATGGCAATGACAATAATCGTTATTAAATCACTTATATTCACTGCGCTTATTGAGCCAAATAGCAATCCAACAATTTCTTGATTGAACCCATCAGCTAATGAAATGAAGATTGCACTCAAGGCGATACCAGCACTCATTATAATTGGAATAGCAATTTCTTGGTAAGCAGTGTATGACGTTCTTAATTTTTCAATTAGAAGCGCACCTACTATTGCGAATAAGATTCCAAACCACATTGGATTAATAAATACTAGTGTTGGCATAATAGTAAGTAAAAACATACCGAAGGATATACCACCTAAAGTTACATGACTTAGAGCATCAGCTATAAGTGATAGTCGTCTAACAACGATAAAAGCACCGATTAGAGGCGCAATAAAACCTATCAAGATACCACTAATTAAAGAGTACCTCATAAAATCAAAATTCAATAATGCATCTATCAATTGTGACACGCCTTTCCATTTTAAATAAACTCAAATCTTTATTAATTACAACATTCTCGATTATGCTGATGATCGACAAAACGTACAGGATGTCCATAAATTTTTGAAATTTCAACTTCATCAAGTGATTTAAACTCATCAGTTGTACCATGGAAATGCAAATGCTTATTTAAACATGCTACTTCAGTAGCAGTATCTGCTACAACACCGATATCATGAGTAACTAAGATAATGGTGATACCTTCTTGTTTTAATTGATCTAAAGTATTATAAAATTCACTTACATGTTTTGCATCAATACCATTCGTTGGTTCATCAAGTACTAATACTGCAGGTTCTGAAATCAATGCTCGGGCAATCATTACACGTTGTTGTTGACCACCTGATAATTCTGCTATATTTTTATGAATTAAATCACTTATATTCAGTCTTTCTAGTACTTTAATCACTTTTTCATTATCTTTGCTATTAAATGTTTGGAAAAGACGTTTTGTCTTTGTTAATCCGCTTAAAACAACTTCTTTAACACTTGCTGGGAAACCTGAATTAAAGGCATTTGCTTTTTGTGATACATAGCTTAATTTAATTGATGTTTTCTTATTTTTAAAATCAATACCTTCAACAAAAATCTCACCACTTTGTAAAGGTAATAACCCTAGAATCAACTTCAATAATGTTGATTTACCAGCACCATTTGGTCCAACAATCGCTAAAAATTCACCTTTATTTATTTTAATGTTTATATTTTCTAACACTTTTTTATGATCATAGTAGTAATTGACATTTTTCAATTCAAAGACTGGTGTCATCGTATTCTCACCTCGCATTCAACTATACAACTCCTAGTAACATATGTAAACAGTAATGTTTACGACTCAAAATTAGACAAAATAAAGAGATATGCCCCCTTCAAGTTTTATTTATCGCATTTCTTGAAGAGAGCATTATCATTTTATTGTTGCATAACCTTATTTTTTAATTCTGGGTCAAATTGCTGTTGTTTTAACATTTCAATTTCAAGTTTATATGGCGGTTTTTTATTTTTCTTATCTTCACCAACATAAGGTGTTTCTAAGATTTTCGGAATATCTTTAAAACTATCATGATGCACAATGTAATTTAATGCATCAAAACCAATGTAACCGAAGCCAATATTTTCATGTCGGTCTTTTTGAGCGCCACGGTCATTTTTAGAATCATTGACATGAACAACTTTGATTCTGTCGACTCCAATAATTTTATCAAATTCATTTAATACGCCATCAAAGTCCTCTTTCACATTATATCCAGCATCATGCGTATGACATGTATCAAAACATACTGATAAACGTTCGTTATTATGAACTCCATCAATAATACGTGCTAACTCTTCAAATGAGCGACCAATCTCTGTACCTTTACCTGCCATCGTTTCAAGCGCAATACGTACATTATTGTCATTCGTTAAAACTTCATTTAATCCTTCAATAATCTTATTAATTCCGGCATCAACACCAGCTCCAACATGCGCACCTGGATGTAATACAATATCTTTAGCCCCTATAGCTTGCGTTCTTTCAATTTCTTGTTGCAAGAAATCTACACCAAGATTAAACGTTTCTGGTTTGGTTGTATTTGCAATATTAATGATGTATGGTGCATGAACAACAATATTAGATAAGCCATATTTTTCCATCACTTCATGACCTTTAGTTATATTTAAATCTTCAATACTTTTACGGCGCGTGTTTTGAGGTGCACCAGTATAAATCATAAATGTCGTTTCACCATATTCATGCGCTTCTATAGCAGAACCTTCTAACATCTTTTTACCACTCATTGAAACATGTGATCCTAATAACATAAAACACACCTAACCTTTTTTGTTTTGCTTACGTTTTTGTCTATTTTGCTGCTTACTAAATTGCTTACGCTCTTGACGTTTCATTTTTTCAACTTCTTGTTTAAATTTCTTCTTATAACCTGGTTTAACTTTGTTTTTAATTTTACTTCGAACTTTGTTCTTCACTTGATTAGTTAAATGGTCATCTTTGCGCATTCTTGCTTGACGCTGATTGTGCGCTTTAACTTCTTTTAACTCACCATCTTTAATATCAACAGTATTGAATACAAAACCGCGATCTTCTATTAATGAAATATTGTGTTCTTCATCAGGACTATAAAGCGTAATTGCTACACCTTTATAATTCCCACGACCAGTTCGTCCGACTCTATGCGTAAAGAAGTCAATATCATTTGGCACATCAAAATTGATGACATGACTAACACCTTCAATATCAATACCACGAGATGCTAAATCGCTGGCAATAACGTATTGGAATTCTAAATTACGTATACGTTTCATTTGTTGTTTACGTTCACGTGGCGTTAAGCCACCATGAATCATACCAACTTTAATACCAGCTTCATTTAGTGAACGTGCTAAATCATTTGCATTATCTCTACTATTACAGAAAATAATACATAAGTATGGATTTAGTATATCAATTAAATTTAAAGTCTTTTCAACTTTAGCTGCACCTTTAGTAGGTATTAAATAGAATTCGATGTTCTTTTTATTTTGTTTTTTACTGTCGACAGCTACATATTCTGGATGACTTAAATATTTATTTAAAAATGGTTGTAACTGTTGTGGGATTGTAGCACTAAACACCGCAATATTTGCATTATCTTCCAATCTTGCAGCAATGTAATCTACATCTTCAATTAATCCTAAGTCAATCATAAGATCCGCTTCATCAATAACTAAATATGATGCTAAGTGCACATGTAAATGTCCCGTTTTAGCTAAGTCATTAATTCTAGTAGGGGTGCCTATAATCAATTGTGGTTGTGCATTACAACGTTGTCTATCTTTCTCTATATCTGTACCACCAATAAAAACTTTAACTGAAACACCAGCTTTAAATTGGCTTAAATGGTTCGCTGCATCGTATAGTTGTTGTGCAAGTTCTCTTGTTGGTGCAACTACGATTGCTTGTGGTTCTTTTATTTCACTATCAATTAACTGCATTAATGGTAATAAAAATGCATGAGATTTCCCTGTACCCGTTTGAGATTGACCAATTAAATTTGTTCTCTTTAGTATTCTTGGAATAATTCGATTCTGAATTTCAGTTGGTTTTTCAAAACTAAGGTCTTTCACAGCGTCAATTAAACTAGATTCTAGATTAAATTGTTCGAATGGATGTTTTGCCATGATTTGGCCTCCTTATATGTTCATCTTTACTATTATAAAGTATAAATGTGCTATTTTAAATAAAAATATTAAAACCTCGAAATTTCAAAATTTAGAAATCCCGAGATTTTAGTTTAAATATATTGAAATGGATCTGTATTAATTGTAGATGCTTCAACATCTATATTTATTTTTTCTGTATTGAACCAATTCATTAGTAACGTTTTTAAACCTTCTTTCATCACATATTCGCTGTAATGATTAATATCAATTAAATTCACACCATGAATTTTAGCATCTAAGGCATCATGATGTTTAATATCACCTGTAACAAAGACATCTGCGCCTTGTTGGACAGCTTGATATTCATATCCAATACCTGAACCACCAATAATTGCAATACGTTTAATTTTCTGATTAGACTCACCAACAAAACGGACACTTGGGATATTTAATTTAGATTTAATATCAGCTGCGAAATCTTCCAATGTCATTTGATTATCCACTTCTGCCATAACGCCAAGTCCATAAAGGGATGTTTGTTTTATCTCAATAAAATCAAATACCGGTGTTTCATATGGATGGTATTGTTTAATTAATTGCTCAGCCCTTGACTTTTGATATGCATCTATCATAAATTCAATTTTAACTTCATCTACATATTCAATTTTATCAATTTGTCCTATTGTTGGATTAGCTTCACCAACTGGTTTGAATTGCCCTCTTCCTTCACTTTCAAAGAAACAATATTCATAATTACCTTCTTGCGCTAATCCATTTTCACTAAGCTTATCTTTAAATGGTCCAACATTATCCTTAGGTATATATGTTTGAACTTTATAGTATACATCTTGTTGATTATTTATTATTGAAATGTTCTTCAAACCCATCGCCTTCGCCAACATCATATTGACACCATACGGATTTACATCTAAATTTGTATGCATCGCTATTAAATTAATGTCATGTTGAATTAGTTTTCTAATGATCAAACCATAACCATTAGCTTTTAATGATGTTACGCCTTTAAAGATTAGAGGATGATGACTAATAATAGTATTATAACCTTTTTCGATTGCTTCATTTACTACTTCCAACGTACAGTCTAATGCTGTTAAAACACCAGTAACTTCAACATCTTCATCACCTATTAACAATCCTACATTATCCCAAGATTCAGCAGTACTAAATGGCACATGATGATCTAACAATGTCATTAAATCAGCTATTTTCATTACTATAACACCCTTTCAATTACAGCAATTTCGTCATTAATTTGAGCTAAACGTTGATGATGTTGTTCAGTATTGAGTTTCGATTTAATATGATAAAGTGCTTCTAACTCTCTTTGCCATTTTTTTATAAAATATTCATTTTTGTTGTTCAGCAATTTTGGTCCGAATTTCAATTCATCAGATGATAGCTCTATTAATTGTGTAGAATATTCTGCTACAACAATTTCATAAATATGGCCTTTTTCTTCCATTATTATTTCATCAATTATTTCATAATTCAATTGTTGTAATGTTTGTCTTAAATTTTCAGTTTGTATATTACTTTGTAAAATCAACCTTGGATGTTGACTTAACTTATCTTGCCCATCTTTTAAAATTTTAGCAATAAGTGGTCCGCCCATACCACAAATTGTGATATTATCGATTACGTCCTCAGGATGAATAACACTTAAGCCATCCCCTAAACGTACATCAATTCTATCTACTAATTGGTTTGCAGCTACATTTTTCACAGCAGCTTGAAAAGGGCCTTGAATAACTTCTCCAGCAATACCGCATTCGCATAAATGGTTTTGAATTGCATAGATTGGCAAATAAGCATGATCTGAGCCAATATCCGCGATTGTACCTTGTTTTAAAAATCGACTTACCGTCGTTAATCGGTTATTTAACGAAATCATTTTATTCTCCTTTATGAAAAAAGAGGTTGAACATTATTCAATGTACCAACCTCACTCAAGTTAAATCTTAATCTAAAAATAAATAAGCGCTTATTCATGTCTTGGTATCAATCATTAAAATTGATATAAATTAATCCATAAAGTCTTTCAAACGTTTACTACGACTTGGATGTCTTAATTTTCTAAGTGCTTTTGCTTCGATTTGTCGAATACGTTCACGTGTAACACCGAAAACTTTACCAACTTCTTCAAGTGTTCTTGTTCTGCCGTCATCAAGACCAAATCTTAATCGTAATACATTTTCTTCTCTATCAGTTAATGTATCAAGCACATCTTCTAATTGCTCTTTTAATAATTCATAAGCTGCATGATCTGAAGGACTTTGTGCTTCCTGATCCTCAATAAAGTCTCCTAAATGACTATCATCTTCTTCACCAATTGGTGTTTCTAATGAAACAGGTTCTTGCGCAATTTTTAAAATTTCACGAACTTTTTCTGCTGGTAAATCCATTTCTTCACCAATTTCTTCTGGTGCTGGATCTCGACCTAAGTCCTGTAATAATTGACGTTGAACACGAATTAATTTATTAATTGTTTCTACCATATGCACAGGGATACGAATCGTACGTGCTTGGTCAGCAATTGCACGAGTGATTGCTTGTCTAATCCACCATGTTGCATATGTTGAAAACTTAAATCCTTTGTTAAAGTCAAATTTTTCAACAGCTTTAATAAGACCCATATTACCTTCTTGGATTAAATCAAGGAATAACATACCACGACCTACGTATCTTTTAGCAATACTTACAACTAAACGTAAGTTCGCTTCTGCAAGTCTTGATTTTGCTACTTCATCACCTTGTTCAATACGTTTGGCTAATTCGATTTCTTCTTGTGCACTTAATAAGTTAACACGCCCAATTTCTTTAAGGTACATACGAACTGGGTCATTTATTTTAACACCTGGAGGGGCACTAAGATCACTTGGATTCAGTTTCTCGTCAGTATCTGAACTATCTTTTTCATTAACTAGTGAAATATCATTATCATTTAATTGATCAAAGAAATCATCCATTTGATCAGAGTCGATATCAAAATTCTGAAGTTTTTCAGCAATTTCTTCATGACTTAAATGACCCTCTTTTTTACCTTTTTCAATTAATTGCTTCTTAACATCTTCTAATGTTAATGTCGGATCAATTGTTTGTTTTTTAATTTTAACTGTGTTATCAGACATGAAACGGCCTCCCGATTTTAAATATGAACATTCGAAATTTATTCAATATTGCTATTTTAAACTAAATTCTTAATTAATTCATCCATATTTTTAATTTTATTTTACAAATTGGAACTAATCCCAATATTTATTTTTCAATAGTGTTGTTTAAATGCGGTAACTATCATTTACCCTTATACATTTTGACATAATCATTATTCGTATTATTCTTTAAAATCACATGCTACATGCGTTCTTTATTCTTAGCAACAATTTGCTGTAAATAGTATTTTTGTAATTCTACATCGCCAATCCTTGTAGCTTCCCTTAATTTATGATTCAATGACTCAATTGTTTCTTGTCCTTTTTCATTAATAACATTGACATAATCATCAATTTCATTTTCATATGGTTCGTCATTCAAATTATATTGTTCTAAGCTAATTAGTGTTTCTCTCAACTCATTTGAATTAACATACTGTACAGCATCACTGATATTATATTGATCATTTTCCGCATAAAAATCATGTAAGACTTCGAATACATATTTAAAATGCTGATTTGTGAAGTTATCCTTATCAACACTTTCATAATAGTTTAAAAATGTATCTTTATCTCTCATTAAATGTTTTAAAAATGCTCGCTCCGCTTTTTCTTGACGGCTCAAATTGTCAAATTGTGCCATACCAATTGGCTCAGGTTCAATATAACCGCCATACTCATCATAACCGCCATACTCATCTTCTGGATAATAATTGGCTGGTGCTTGATTGAATTGTATTTCGTTAGCTAACTGCTCAGGACTGACATTGAAAAATGGCGCAACATCATTTATAGCCTTTTGTTGCAGAATTGATGACTTCATAAGTGAAATGTCATGACTCAGTTCTTTCAAATAACGTTCATATGAAAGGTCATTATGTGCAATTTCATCTTTTAATATACTTACTTTATAATGTGCAAATGACTTTTTGTCATTTTTTACAAAAGTAGTAAATGCGTCGTTGCCATACTTACCAATGTATTCATCCGGATCCATGCCAGATGGCAATTGTATAACAAATACATTTAGCCCTTGCTGTAACAAATGTTGACCTGTTTTAAGTGTTGCTTCACTACCCGCAAAATCCCCATCAAACATTAATGTTATATTTGATGTTAACTTTCGTATAAAGGTAATATGTTCATCTGACAACTGTGTACCCATTGTTGCAACAACGTTTTTCAAGCCAGCAGTATCAGATTTTATAACATCCATAAAACCTTCTAGTAATACAATTTCATCTAATTTTCTAATTGATTTACGTGCTTTATCTAAGTTATATAACAACTTTCTTTTTTGAAAGATAGGCGTTTCAGGACTATTTAGGTATTTTGGTTCTTGACCGGTATATGTTCGACCTGAATATCCAACAATTCTTCCTTGCGCATTTTTCAAAGGAAACATAATACGATTTCGAAATCTATCGTAATAACTGAAATTTTCTTCGTTACGTGATAATAATCCGGCTTCATATGCTAATTCAATATCGTAACCCTTTTTTTGAAGAAAATCATGACAAAAATGTGAGCTATCGGGTGCAAAGCCAATGCCTCGCTCTTTAATAAGCGCATCTGTAAAACCACGTTCTTGTAAGTATGTTAATGCTTGTTCGCCTTCGACTGTCTTTGTTAAAGCGTAATAATAAAATTCTTGTATTAACTCATGCATTTCAATCATTTGTAAATCATCAGAAGCAATTTGAACATTTGAGTTAGATTGTGTTGCCTCAATATCTACAGCAACATTAACTCTATCACCTAATTCTTTAACCGCTTCAACAAATGATATGTCTTTAATTTCTTGAGTAAATTGAAAAACATTGCCACCTTTTTTACAACCAAAACAATGACAAATTTGTTTATCTTCAGAAACTGTAAATGAAGGTGTCTTTTCATCATGAAAAGGACACAAACCTATATAATTGCGTCCTCTCTTTTCTAATTTTACATATTCACTTACCAAGTCTAAAATGTCGGTTTTATCTTTTATTTCATTAATGATCGATTGATCTATTCGCAAATTAAATCACCTATTAAGCATTAGTTATACTATTATACCTAATTTTCGACAAAAATGAAATCATTTCGATTTATTTTGTTCAATATAATGGATTATATCGTTTGCTGTTTCTTCGATTGCTTTTTGAGAAACATCAATGACAGGACATCCAATTTCACTTACGATTTCTTCAAAGTAATTCAATTCTTCTTGAATTCGTGCTTCTGTTGCATATCGAGCTGTGTCACCTAGTCCTAATTGTTTTAGTCGCTCTTTTCTAATGCGATTTAATTTTTCTTCACTTATTTTAAGTGCGATACATTTCTTTGGATCAATATCATATAAGCCATCTGGCGGTGTCACTTCTGGTACAATCGGTACATTCATAACTTTGTAACTCTTATGCGCTAAATACTGAGATAATGGTGTCTTTGAAGTTCTCGAAATACCAAGTAAAACAATATCAGCTTTAGGTAATCCTTTAGGATCTTTACCATCATCATATTTAACTGCAAACTCTATCGCATCAATTTTCTTGAAATATGCATCATCTAATCTATGAACGATACCTGGCTCATTATAAGGTTTTTCTTCAACCGAAGCTGATAATAAATCCATTAATGGCCCCATGATATCGACAGACTTCAATTGGAATTCTGCTACTTTCTCACTCATATATTGCTTCATTTCAGGTTTAATAAGTGTATAAACAATGATAGCATTTGTATCTTTTGCAACTTGAATCACTTCATCAACATCTTCAAAAGATTCAATATATGGATATCTTAATAATTCATTTTTACATTGCTTAGGATTGAATTGTGAAATACCTGCCCTAGCAACTAACTCTGCCGTTTCACCTATAGAATCTGAAGCTACGATAATTTTAATTTTTTCCATTACTTCTCACCTATTCTTTATATAATGCTACTAATAACTTAGCTATTGTTGTTTTGGAAATTCTTCCAATTACTTCATACTTTTGATTATCTTTTTTTCTTACAATTGGAATCGAATCAATTTCTTTTTCAATCATTCTATCTGCTGCGTATATGACTAATTCGCTTTCCTCTAAATAAGTGACATTAGGCATACGTGTCATATTTACACTGATAGGTACTGTATGAATATCTGCTCCAATCATTGAAGCTCTTAATAAATCTTTTCTTGAACACACACCAACAAAATCGTTATCTTCATTAATAATAAATAATGTACTTACATCTTCTAAAAAAATTGTACAAATAGCGTCATAAACTGTTGTATTCTCTCTTAGCACAACAGGTTGAGACATATAGTCCTTAACCTCAAATTGTCGAAGTTTTTCATTAAAAAATTTACCTTTTGATTTACCTGAATAATAATATCCAACTCGGGGACGCGCTTCTAAAAAACCTGACATTGTTAATATCGCTAAATCTGGTCTAAGCGTTGCTCTTGTTAAATTCAACTTATCTGCTATTTGTTCACCAGTAATGGGTCCTTTAGTTTTAACAATTTCGATGATTCGTTCTTGTCTTTGACTGAGTTCTATAGGTCTTCACCCCTTTTTTATTCACTTATTATTATACCGATATTTCTTTCATGTCACAAACACATTAATTTTACTTGCCTTTAAATAATCTATCAATTAGAATAAACGTACAGCGAGTTAAGGATAGTGTAAGCTTAACAATAAGATTGGCGCAACGAATCATTTTAAAATAAAAGCGAGTGACTACACTAATTTGGGTGGAACCGCGGGTTAAATACGTAACTTATTTTGTATTATATACAATTTAAAATATTAACTCGTCCCATGGAAGTAAAGCATATTTACTATGCTGTTATTTTCCATGGGGCGTTTTCATGTATGAGGAGAGGTAATTATGGCAAAAGATATGGATACAATTGTTTCATTAGCAAAGCACAGAGGTTTTGTGTTCCCTGGTAGTGATATTTACGGTGGTTTATCAAACACATGGGATTATGGTCCTTTAGGTGTTGAATTAAAGAATAATGTTAAAAAAGCTTGGTGGCAAAAATTCATTACACAATCACCGTTTAACGTTGGTATCGATGCTGCAATCTTAATGAATCCAAAAGTATGGGAAGCTTCAGGACACTTAAACAACTTCAACGACCCAATGATTGATAATAAAGATAGTAAAATTCGATATCGCGCTGATAAATTAATTGAAGATTATATGCAAGATGTTAAAGGTGATGAAAACTTCATTGCCGATGGTTTAAGTTTTGAACAAATGAAAAAAATTATTGACGATGAAGGTATTGTTTGTCCTGTAAGTAAAACTGCTAACTGGACTGAAATTCGCCAATTCAATTTAATGTTTAAAACATTCCAAGGTGTAACTGAAGATTCTACAAATGAAATTTTCTTACGTCCTGAAACAGCACAAGGTATTTTTGTAAACTATAAAAACGTGCAACGTTCAATGCGTAAAAAATTACCATTTGGTATCGGTCAAATTGGTAAATCATTCCGTAATGAAATCACTCCAGGTAACTTCATTTTCAGAACAAGAGAATTTGAACAAATGGAACTTGAATTCTTCTGTAAACCTGGTGAAGAAATCGAATGGCAAAATTATTGGAAAACTTTTGCAAGTGACTGGTTAACAAGCTTAAATATGAGCAGTGAAAATATGCGTTTACGTGATCATGATGAAGATGAATTATCTCATTACTCAAATGCAACAACTGATATTGAATATAAATTCCCATTTGGTTGGGGTGAGTTATGGGGTATCGCAAGTCGTACAGACTTCGACTTACGTAAACATGCTGAACACTCTGGTGAAGATTTCAGATACCATGATCCAGAAACGAACGAAAAATATATTCCATATTGTATCGAGCCATCACTTGGTGCAGATCGTGTAACATTAGCTTTCTTATGTGATGCATATGATGAAGAAGGCGTTGAAGGTAGTAAAGATGCACGTACAGTTTTACACTTCCATCCTGCATTAGCACCATATAAAGCAGCGATTTTACCTTTAAGTAAGAAATTATCTGGCGAAGCGATTAAGATTTTTGAGCAATTAAGTTCTAAATTCTCAATCGATTTCGATGAATCACAATCTATCGGTAAAAGATACCGTCGTCAAGATGAAATCGGTACACCTTATTGTGTAACATTCGACTTTGATTCATTAGAAGATAATCAAGTTACAGTACGTGACAGAGATTCAATGGAACAAGTTCGTATGCCAATCTCAGAGTTAGAAGCTTTCTTAACTGAAAAAACAAAATTCTAATTAAAAAGACTCTCCACCATATGTGGTGGCTATATAATTTATAAAAAGAGATACTGGTTAGTAAAATTGCCAGTATCTCTTTTCTATTCGAAAAAGGTATTCAAATAAACACATCTATGTGGCTACTTGAATACCTTTTATTATTTTATGTTATTGTTCCAATCTTTTTAATTGGTTGATTAGTTTCTGACTTTTAAAAAACATACCTGCATATTCACGATATAACATTAAAATGATATCTGACATTTCATCAATAATTTCTTGATGGATATTCAATGAATTCATTTTATCTATTGGTAATTTTTGTAATACATCTAATAAATATAGTGTTTTATTCGATAATATAACTGCATGTACATCTTTAGAAGCCTCTTGCCTTGAAATCGCACCGTCAAACTTAAAACTATAACCTATTAAATCTGCTTGTGTGTCATTACCACTCACAGCACAGCGATTAAATGATGCAGTAAAACCAAATCGTTTCATACACTTTAACATAACTACGACTGACATTAACTGTGCAGATGTACCTGATTCTATTTTTTCAAGAACAAATTGTAATAATTGATAGTTATATGGTGCAATGTCACCTTCATCCATTGAGCGCTCAATAGTTTCAGCTGCCAGAGAGGCATAACTGCTTACGTAAAGGTCCATTTGTAATTTATAATGTTGACTAATAACATCTACAGAATTTAACGTTCCCATACCTCGCCACTGATTGTAAATAAACAAACCATAAACAAACAATTGCGTTTGCGCTTGTAAACCCGTCTTAACTTTTTTAGCACGCCTTGCCATAAGTGGTACTTTTGCACCATGCTCATTTAAAATCGTGATAATTTTATCAGATTCACCATAATCAACTGCTTTGATGATAATCCCTTTTTGGCGCATTAACAATTATCTTCACCACTTTTAAGATTAATCTTGGTCTTCAACATAACCAATTTGGCGAATAAAGTTAACTTTGTTTCGCCAGTCTCTTTGAACTTTGACCCATAATTCTAAGTAAACTTTAGAGCCTAGAAGCATTTCTATATCACGTCTCGCACGTTTTCCTACTTCTTTTAACTTTTTACCGCCTTTTCCAATGACAATTCCTTTTTGCGAATCTCTTTCAACATATATAGTTGCTTCGATATGAACACGATCTTCGCTTTCTTTAACCATACGGTCCACATTAACACCAATCGCATGAGGGATTTCTTCACTTGTAAGATGAAGGATTTTTTCACGAATGATTTCACCCACTACAAATTGTTCAGGATGGTCTGAAATTTGATCATCTGGATAATATTTAGGTCCTTCGGGTAAATACGTCTTTAAAACATCAATAAAATGATCGACATTTAGCCCTTCTAATGCTGAAATAGGTACAATCTCTGTAAAGTCCATATAACTTTGATATTCTTCAATCTTTGGCATTAATTCATCTGGATGCACTAAATCTATTTTATTTAATACTAAAAATACTGGTGTCTTAACATTTTTCAACATTTCTATAATATATTCATCGCCTCGTCCAATTTCCTCATTGGCATTAACCATAAACATGATTGCATCTATCTCAGATAATGTATTTTTAGCGACTTTCATCATATAGTCACCTAATTTGTGTTTAGGTTTATGAATACCTGGCGTATCAATGAATATAATTTGCGCGTCATCTCTTGTCATAACACCTTGAATTTTATTTCTAGTTGTTTGAGCTTTATCGGACATGATTGCTATTTTATGGCCGATCACTCTATTAACAAATGTTGACTTTCCTACATTTGGTCTACCTATAATTGAAACAAATCCTGATTTATGTTCTGTCATTTATTCTAAATCCTTTCCTGAAAATCCAAATGGTAGTAACTCTGCGACTGTCATCATAACCATATCTCCTTTATGATTTGTCATATACACAGGCATATCATCATCACATAATTCCTTCAAAACTTGACGACATGCACCACAAGGTGATGACGGTTTATCTGCATCTACGGTTACAGTTATTGATTCAAAATCACCTGGTCTGTATCCTTGAGAAATTGCCGATACCAAACTAGCTCGTTCAGCACATATCGATAATGGATAAGAAGCATTTTCTACATTGGTACCATAAAAAGTTCTACCGTCTTTCGTTTTTAAATAAGCCCCTACTTTAAATTGACTGTATGGCGAATATGATTCTTGTTGTGCTTTTCTAACTTCTTGAAAATAATGAGGTTGATAACTCATATATGCCTCCCTAAAATAACGCTATAAAATGTGGTAAAAATACTATTAAACCTATAATAAATGCTAATATTGAAACTATAAGTACACTAAAAGCCGCAATATCTTTAGCGTATTTAGCTAAATCATGATATTCAACGGTCACTAAATCGACAACATATTCAATAGCAGTGTTTAAAGCTTCAACAGTGAGAACTAATGCAATAGCAATGAGTATAAATATCCACTCAATCCGATTAATATTTAGTACGAGACCAAAGACAATAGCAACAATCATTGCAAACACATGTAAAAGAAATTTATAGTCTTTTTGAATTAAGATTTTCAGCCCATCAAGTGCATATTTAAACCTTTTCATAATTAGTCTCGTGTTAATCCATATGCGTTTAATATTGTATCTTGTCGACCAAACATTTCCTTTTCATCCGCTTCAGTCATATGATCATAACCTAATAGATGCAAAAATCCATGTAATGCTAAAAATCCTAATTCTCGTTCAAAAGAATGTCCGTAATTGTTTGCTTGTTCTTGCGCTACATCCGTACAGATAATTATATCCCCTAAAACACGTGGTATATCAAGACCACTAAAATCAATCTCTGGCTCATCTTCTTCTAAAGCAAATGAGATTACATCTGTAACTTTATCTTTATCTCTATATGTTCGATTAATTTCTTGTATTTCTTGTTTATCTACAAATGTAACAGAAAGCTCAGCATCGTCTTCTATATGCTCTTCTTTTTTAGCAAATTCTAATAAATCTTCAATTTGTTTATACCAAGCATCTTTAACTAAGCCTGTGTGATCGCTAAAATCTATCGTAAACATTTAATTCTCTCCTTCATAATGTTCAATGATCTTACTTACCAATGGATGTCTTACTACATCGCTCTGATCTAATTTCAATATACTTATACCTTTAACGTTGTGTAACCTACTGACCGCTTCCTTAAGTCCACTTTTAACACCTTTAGGTAAATCGATTTGAGTTTGGTCACCAGTAACTACCATTTTTGAGCCAAAACCTAGTCTTGTTAAAAACATTTTCATTTGCGCATGTGTCGTATTCTGCGCCTCATCAAGAATTACAAATGCATCTTCTAATGTTCGTCCGCGCATATATGCAAGTGGCGCTATTTCGATAATGCCTCTTTCAATAAATCGCTCTGTTTGTTCACGCCCAAGAACAGTATATAGACCATCATATAAAGGTCTTAAATATGGATCTACCTTTTCTTTCAAATCTCCTGGTAAAAATCCAAGTGACTCTCCTGCTTCAACAGCAGGTCTTGTTAATACAATACGTTTAACAGCACCTTTACGGAGTTGCTTTGCTGCATAAACTACAGCTAAGAATGTCTTACCTGTACCAGCAGGACCTATACCAAATACTAAATCATTATTTTTCATGGCATTAACATATATACGTTGCCCCATCGTTTTCGCACGAATCGTCTTACCAAATGCATCTTTAGTTATCTCTTCATCATATAAATCTAACAGATGTTGAATTGTGTTATTATGCGCCATTTTAATAGCTGCTTCAACATCTTTAATTGTAATATTATTACCTAAATCAATAACCTTCAGCAAATTGATTAATACTGATTCCGCTTTTTCTACGTTTTCTATTTTTGTACCTTTAACGGCAACTTCTTGTCCTCTTGCATGGATGACAACATCGAAACTCTCTTCAATTGCTTTTAAATGTTCATCATTATTTCCAATTAAAGCTTGAGATTGGTTCATATCGTCTATTTGTATAATTCCAGGCATACACGCGCTCCTTTTCATATATCATTTATATTCATTCTATGATGCTTTAATATCTACTTAATTATATCATGCAATTGATTGATTTAAACATCTTTGCATTGACTTACTCATTTTTCTTTAATTTAAAATAATCATTTATACTTTTCACCTTGTCATAAAAGCAGATTCAATTTTAGACTAATCAATTTTTTGTTGTAATTTAAATAACTAATATTTCTCGAAAGATTCTCTTTGTTTTTCAATTTTTCTTAACGTAAAAAAACAAGCAACTACCATTACGATAGTGCTTGTTTTCAAAAAATTTTATAATTGTTTTGGTTTAGCTAAAATTTCTGACCATATCATACCATTGATTACTTCATCTTTATCAAATTGGAACGCTGATTTAGTCAAATCTTTTTCGACATTTTGAGAATTAAGCAACTGCTTTAATTTCAAACGTTTTGTACGTTCAGATAAGTATTTATCCTCAATAATATCTCTAGCACGTTTTTCCATTTTAGCAATTTGCTTTTCTTTTTCTCTATCAATGTCAGTACGAATCGTTTTAATATCATCTCTAAGTGATTTTTCTAATTGACGTCTAATTTCGTCAGAATTATCTTGTCTAGAAGGTCTATGTTTCTGCTCCACCGGTTCTGCTTTAGGCACTGTAATTGGTTTCTCTGTCATCGGTTTTGTTTCTGGTTGTTTTTTAGGTGCCATAGGTTCTACAACAGGTTTCGATTTAGGCTCTTCCTTTGGAAGTTCATCGAATAAAGGTGGTAACGTATCATCATATTTTCGTTTCGATGATTTCTTTTCTTCTTCATTTAATTCTTCACTTATTTCTTTAAACGTTCGCTCAATTTCTTCAAAAAAGCCACCTTTTTTTGGTTCATTATCGGTAGATGTTTTTTGAGGTGGCTTTTGATTTTGTCTATCTTTATGACTATTTTCGCGCATAGTAGTAATGATAGAAATGATCACTGATATGACAAAAATTAGAATACCGACACTCATTTAATCACCTCTCGACTTAATGTTCAGGTGACTCATCATCACTTTGATCAGTTCGTTTATTAATTGCATTTCTCATGCCTGTATCAGCTTCGATATTTTTCAAATTATAATAATCTTTAACACTGATATTACCTGAACGTAATGCTTCAGCCATAGCTAATGGTACTTCAGATTCGGCTTCAACTACTTTAGCATGCATTTCTTGTACACGCGCTTTCATTTCTTGCTCAGTTGCTACAGCCATAGCTCTACGTTCTTCAGCTTTTGCTTGTGCAATATTTTTGTCTGCTAATGCTTGTTCAGTTTGTAAGTCTGCACCAATATTTTTACTAATATCAACGTCAGCAATATCAATTGATAAAATTTCAAATGCAGTACCTGAATCTAAACCTTTGCTTAAAACTGTTTTAGAAATATTATCTGGGTTTTCAAGTACTTCTGTATGATGCTTACTAGAACCAATTGTTGAAACGATACCTTCACCAACACGTGCGATGATTGTTTCTTCACCAGCACCACCAACAAGTCGAGCAATATTAGCTCTAACTGTGATACGAGCTTTGGCTTTCACTTCAATACCGTTCATTGCTACACCTGCGATAAATGGTGTTTCAATGACTTTAGGATTAACAGACATTTGAACCGCTTCTAATACGTCACGTCCTGCAAGGTCAATTGCAGCAGCACGTTCGAAAGGAAGATCAATGTCAGCACGTTGTGCAGCAATATTAGCGTCAACAACTCTGTCAACATTTCCTCCTGCTAGATAATGCGATTCTAATTGGTTTGTTGTTAATGCTAGTCCTGCTTTATGCGCTTTAATTAATGGCGCTATAACTTTTCTTGGAGATACACGACGTAAACGCATACCAACCAATGTACCTATACCAACATGAACGCCAGCTGCTAACGCTGAAATCCATAAACCAATGGGTACAAATGAGAATAAAATAAGTAATGCAACTACTATAATAACTGCTATTACGATAAAACTTAAACTAAACATGGTATCGCTCCTTTTAATTAATCTACTTCCCTCACAACTACTCTTGTTCCTTCAACTTCAAGGATTTTTACCGTTTTATTGCGTAAAATAAAGTTGCCATCTGAAACAGCATCAATACGTTCATTTTCACAAAAAATAATCCCTGCAGGTCGAAGATCTGTAACTGTTTGAGCAGTCTTTCCTACGAGGTGCGAGCGGTTATCATGAGAATTGTAACCTGACTCAGAATTAGTTGAATCTTTTAAGATAACTTTATCCAAAAACGGAATCTTTCTGTTGAAAATCTTCACTAATATCACCCATTCTACAATCGTTAAAATCAAGGCAACGATAACATTCGCAAGCATAAATAGCAAATTATCACCGAGCGTTGTTATGCTTATAGTTATCAGTATCATGCCAATAATACCAATTACTGCACCAACTACAAATAATTCAATTACAACTAATATAACGCCAATTGAGAATATTAAGATAGAATGCATATTGACATTTCCTTGGATTAGAAATCCCAAAAATAAAATAAGTAATGATAATGTGGCGATAATACCAGCTGCATTGATTTTTTTAGAGTAAAGTTGATATACAAATCCTAAGAATGTCAAACAGGTTAATATTAACGTAAAAATAGGTTGAACAATTATATTACTAACTTGTTCAACCCAAGTATCTCCAGCCGTTGATTCCAAGATAGTTGTCATTTGTAAAAAATTATTATAACTCACAATTTCACCTCGCCCTCACATTAATTATACATGAAATTGAATATACTTTATAGTTATAAGAACCTATAGAATATCAATTTGATTATTTATAAACTATATAACTTTTTTTAATTAAAAATTGACAACAAAAAAACATCACATATTAGTGTAAGACACTAACTTGTGATGTTTGTTTTATATAATTAATATTCGTGTTGAGGGAGTCAACAGAGGTATTAATTATTTGAATTTACGTTTACGTGCAGCTTCTGATTTCTTTTTACGTTTTACGCTTGGTTTTTCGTAAAATTCACGTTTACGTACTTCTTGGATTGTTCCACTTTTAGAAACTGAACGTTTAAATCTACGTAACGCATCTTCAAGTGATTCATTTTTACGTACTACTGTTTTAGACATCTGTATTTCCCTCCCTCCAAATATCAACGGAACTTTATAGTCAATTGCACAGTAAAACTATGCATTTATAAGTATAATATATCTGTAATTTATGGTCAATTAGTAAATTGTTTTTTATTTGAAACATATTTCACATCAAAATCACAAAGACTTTTAGATTTTGTTCTAAAAATCTCTTAATAATTTATTTAATGAGAAGAGTTGCTTATATAGTAAATTGTGAAGCCGTTAAAACAACGTTACAAAACCTATATCTTTAATACGAAACCTTATGGTATGAATCAAGGAATACTTAAACTAAAACTTCTCTATCAGATTTATTTGTTGCGAAATCAACAACTTTAATTGCTTGCCCTTCATTTAATGGATAATTTGCTTGCGTAATTTTAACTTTTACAATTTGACCTATGAGTGATTCGTCACCTTCAAATTGTACTTTCATATAATTATCTGCATATCCAACTAATGTGCCTTCTGTGTCACCCTGTTCCTCAGGAATTACTTCAAGCACATCTTGATCAAATTTAGACGCATATAACTTTCCGAGTTGATTGCTTAGCGTAATTAACTTATGCACCCGTTCATTTTTAATTTCTTCATCAATTTGGTCATCCATTCTTGCAGCTGGCGTGCCAATTCTAGGAGAATAAGGGAAAACATGCAGTTCAGAGAACTTATGCTTTACGATAAAATCATATGTTTCTTGGAACTCTGCTTCAGTTTCACCTGGGAAACCAACAATTACATCACTCGTAACTGCCAAGTCTGGTAAAGCTTTATGCAATTTTGTTAATCGTTCTGAAAATCTATCCATTGTATACTTACGTCTCATACGTTTTAATACTGTATCTGAACCAGATTGTAATGGAATATGCAAATGACGCACAACTTTTGTTGAACGTTCTAAAACGTCAATTACTTCATCTGTAAGTTGACTTGCTTCAATTGAAGAAATTCGAATTCGTTCTAATCCATTAATCGTTTCAAGATCACGTAATAATTGGGCCAAGTTATAATCTTTTAAATCTTGACCATATCCACCTGTATGAATTCCTGTCAATACAATTTCCTTATATCCTGAATTCACTAGTTGCGTCGCTTGTTCAACTACTTTTTCCGGATCTCTTGAACGCATTAAGCCACGAGCCCATGGAATAATACAGAATGTGCAGAAGTTGTTACAACCTTCTTGAATTTTTAATGACGCACGTGTTCTATCTGTAAAATATGGGACATCTAATTCTTCATATTTACGATTTTTCATGATATTTCCAACACCATTAATTGGTTGGCGTTCTTTACGGAATTCATCAATGTAACCTAATAGTTTATGTCTATCTTGTGTACCAACTACTACATCGACACCAGGAATTTCCATAATTTCAGCTGATGAAGTTTGCGCATAACAACCTGTTACACAGATTACAGCATCAGGATTTTGTCTTATTGCACGTCTAATTATTTGACGACTTTTTTTATCACCTGTATTCGTTACTGTACAAGTATTAATAACAAATACATCAGCATTCGCTTCAAAGTCAACGCGCTCATAGTTTGCTTCTTTAAATAATTGCCAGATTGCTTCAGTTTCATAATGGTTTACTTTACAACCTAATGTGTGAAACGCAACTGTTGACATAAATATTCACCCCATTAATTCTTTTTCATAACTTATTGCACTTAACGCATACAATGGCGCAGTTTCTGCCCGTAAAATTCTCGGTCCAAGACCAACAACTGTACTAGTATTACTAAATAATGAAATTTCATTTTCTGACAAACCACCCTCAGGACCAAAAATCATCAACACTTTATCCTGAGCCTTGAATTGTTGTAAAGTTTGCTTGAAATTGCTTAACTCACCATCTTTTGCTTCCTCTTCATATGCAATAAGAATATAGTCATAATTATCAATAGTATCACAAATTAATTTTAAATTCGACTCGAATTGAATAGATGGAATCACTAAACGATAGCTTTGTTCAGCAGCTTCTTTAATTATTTTTTGCCAACGCTCTATCTTTTTGGCAACTTTTGCCTCGTTTAATTTAACAATTGAACGTTCCATGCTCACAGCTATAAATGATGAAGCACCCAATTCAGTAGCTTTTTGTAGCAACCACTCATATTTGTCAGCTTTGATTAGTCCACTGCAAATCGTAACATCAACTGGCAATTCTGTATTAATATTTTGTTTTTCTTTTAAATCAACTGCAATTTTATCACTTGTTATGTCAGCAATTTCACATAAATAAACTGTTTGATCATTAAAAGTTAAAATAATTTTACTACCAACATCATATCTCATTACATTTGTTATATGATGAATATCTTCTTTTTTTGTAATAAAAAAACGCTGACTTACATCAGCGTTTTGGTCTATGAAATAACGTTGCACATTATTCACTCACTTTCTGGCCAACAAGACAAACCCAACCGTTGTCATGTTGTTCTGAAATAATTTTAAAACCTACACGCTCCATATGTGACTGTATACCTTCATACTTCTCTTTTATAATACCAGAAGTAATAAAATAACCGCCTTCATTTAGAGTATTATAAGCATCTTCAATCATTTCATCAATAATATGCGCTAAAATATTTGCTATTACAATATCAAATTTTTCTGTTTCGTCTTTCAATAAGTTACCTGGAACAGCTTCAATTAACGTTTCACAATGATTTCTTCTGAAGTTTTCTTTAGCTACATTCACTGCCATTTCATCAATATCCAACGCTTTAATACGTTTTACACCGATTAGATGACTTGCAATACTTAATATACCTGAGCCAGTACCAACATCAATTACTGAATGCTGTGGCAATACATATGTTTCTATTGCCTTCAAACACATACTTGTAGTCGGATGATCACCTGTTCCAAAAGCCATACCTGGGTCGAGCTCAATGCAAAGCTCTTCATCCGCTTCTTTAGCATATGTTTCCCAACTAGGAACTATTGTGAACTTCTTCGACGCTCGGAATGGATGGAAATAGTTTTTCCATTCATTTTCCCAATCCGTCTCTGCAATAATTTGCTCACTGAATTGAACGTTATGTTGATCAAGTTCATCTAAATTTAATAACTCATCTTTAATTTGCTGTCGCAACTTATCATCATAAGTCATTTCATTAAAATAGGCTTTCAATCTTACTCCCTTATCTGGATAATCCTCTTTTTTCAAAGCGTAAATTTCACCGTATTTATCTTCTGGTTGGTTAATTAAATCATCTGAATCTTCTATCACGACACCATTTGATCCATGATTTTCAAGTATATTGGTAGCCAATTCTACTGCTTCATGATTAATAATAATTGAAAGCTCTGTCCAGTTCATACTTTATTCTCCCTTAAAGAATCTTTTTGCTCTATCTTTAAAATTCGAAGGTTGTTCATTAATTTCTTCACCATTTAATTGGGCAAATTCTTTCATTAGTTCTTTTTGTCTATCTGTTAATTTAGTAGGCGTTACTACTTTAATATCAACATATAAATCTCCGTATCCATAGCCATGAACATTTTTTATACCCTTTTCTTTTAAGCGGAATTGCTTACCTGTTTGTGTACCAGCAGGGATTGTTAACATAACTTCATTATTTAATGTTGGTATTTTTATTTCATCGCCTAAAGCTGCTTGTGGGAAGCTAACATTTAATTTGTAATAAATATCATCACCATCACGTTTAAATGTTTCAGATGGTTTAACTCTAAATACTACGTATAAATCACCAGCAGGTCCTCCATTCACGCCTGGAGAGCCTTCACCAGCTAATCTAATTTGTTGTTCATTGTCGACACCTTCAGGTACTTTCACTTCTAATTTAACTGTTTTATTTTCAGTACCTTTTCCGTGACATGTTGGACAAGCTTCTTCAAATTCTTGACCACTTCCATTACATTTAGGACAAACTTGTTCAGTACGAACTCTACCTAAAATTGTGTTTTGTTCTACAGCTACATGACCAGCGCCATTACAGTAACTACAAGTCTTTTTACTTGTTCCAGGCTTTGCACCATCACCATGACATGTTTCGCATGTTACATCTTTACGGATTGAAATTTCTTTTGTTGTACCAAATACCGCTTCTTCAAATGTCAATGTCATTGTATACTGAAGATCATCACCTTTTTGCGGTGCATTTGGATCTCTTTGTCTGCCGCCACCGAAGAAAGAGCTAAAGATATCTTCAAAACCGCCGCCACCGAAGCCGCTAAAACCACCAAAGTCAGAGCCATTGAATCCTTGTCCACCAAAACCTTGTGGCCCGTCATGTCCAAATTGATCATAGCTTGCGCGTTTATTATCATCACTTAAAACTTCATAGGCTTCAGAAATTTCTTTAAACTTTTCATCTGCACCTTCTTCTTTGTTAATATCTGGATGATATTTTTTCGAAAGCTTTCGATACGCTTTTTTGATTTCATCTTTTGAAGCATCTTTACTAATGCCTAAAACTTCATAATAGTCTCTTTTGGCCACAGCTATCTCTCCTTTTCTTAATTAACTTATATAGTTTAACGTAATATGTCATACTATCCAAATAAAAAGTCAAAGCCAATGTTCTATTGACTTTGACTTTTCAGATCATGACAACATTCTAATTGTATTGTTTAATTATTTTTTGTCGTCGTCTTTTACTTCTTTAAATTCAGCATCTTCTACAGTACTATCGTTGTTTTGACCAGCATTTGCACCTTGTGCTTGTTGTTGCTGTTGAGCCGCTTGCTCATATACTTTTGCTGATAATTCTTGAATCACTTTTTCAAGTTCTTCTTTTTTAGATTTAATATCTTCTATATCTTGACCTTCTAAAGCAGTTTTAAGAGCGTCTTTTTTCTCTTCAGCAGATTTTTTATCTTCTTCACCAATATTTTCGCCTAAATCAGTTAAAGTTTTTTCAACTTGGAATACTAGACTGTCAGCTTCGTTTCTTAAGTCTACTTCTTCACGACGTTTTTTATCTGCTTCAGCGTTAACTTCAGCATCTTTTACCATACGGTCGATTTCTTCGTCTGATAATGAAGAACTTGATTGAATTGTAATTCTTTGTTCTTTATTTGTACCTAAGTCTTTTGCAGTTACATTTACAATACCGTTTTTATCGATATCAAACGTTACTTCAATTTGAGGTTTACCACGTTCAGCTGGTGGAATATCAGTCAATTGGAATCTACCAAGTGTTTTATTATCCGCAGCCATTGGACGTTCACCTTGTAATACGTGTACATCTACTGATGGTTGATTATCTACTGCTGTTGAATAGATTTGAGATTTAGATGTAGGAATCGTAGTGTTACGTTCAATTAACGTATTCATACGTCCACCTAAAATTTCAATACCTAAAGATAGTGGTGTTACGTCTAATAATACTACGTCTTTAACGTCACCTGTGATAACGCCACCTTGGATTGCAGCTCCCATTGCCACTACTTCGTCCGGGTTTACTCCTTTGTTAGGTTCTTTACCGATTTCTTTTTTGACAGCTTCTTGTACTGCTGGAATACGAGTTGATCCACCAACTAAGATAACTTCATCGATATCTGAGTTTGTTAAGCCAGCGTCTTTCATTGCTTGGCGTGTAGGTTCCATTGTTCTTCTAATTAATGAATCTGATAATTCTTCAAATTTAGAACGAGTTAAGTTTACTTCTAAGTGTAATGGACCGTTTTCACCAGCTGAGATAAATGGTAATGAGATTTGAGTTTGTGATACACCTGATAAGTCTTTTTTAGCTTTTTCAGCAGCATCTTTCAAACGTTGTAATGCCATTTTATCTTGAGATAAGTCTACGCCATTTTCTTTTTTGAATTCTGCAACTAGGTAGTCAATAATTACTTGGTCAAAATCATCACCGCCAAGTTTGTTGTCACCGGCTGTTGATAGTACTTCGAATACACCGTCACCTAATTCTAGGATAGATACGTCAAATGTACCGCCACCTAAGTCAAAAACAAGAACTTTTTCATCTTTATCAGTTTTGTCTAAACCATATGCTAATGCTGCAGCTGTTGGTTCATTAATGATACGCTCAACTTCTAAACCAGCAATTTTACCAGCATCTTTAGTTGCTTGACGTTCAGCATCGTTAAAGTATGCAGGTACTGTAATTACAGCTTTGTCAACTTTCTCACCTAAATAGCTTTCAGCTGTATTTTTTAAGTTTTGTAAAATCATAGCTGAGATTTCTTGTGGTGTGTATGATTTACCTTCAATATCTACTTTATAATCAGTACCCATATGACGTTTAATAGATTGAACAGTGTTTGGGTTTGTAATAGCTTGACGTTTAGCTACTTCACCAACTTGAGTTTCTCCATTTTTGAAAGCTACAACAGATGGTGTTGTACGTGAACCTTCAGGGTTTTGAATTACTTTTGGCTCATCGCCTTCTAATACTGTTACACATGAATTTGTTGTACCTAAGTCTATACCAATAATTTTACTCATAATAAAATTCCTCCATTTAATCATTAAATTAATTTAATTTTAAACAATGTCTTTTCGCCAAATTTAAGTTATTGGTTTACTTTGACCATTGATGGTCTTAATACTCTATCTTTAAGCTTGTATCCTTTTTGTAGTTCTTGAGTGATTTCGCCAGATTCAAAATCAGGGTTATCATCTTGAACTACAGCTTGGTGAATATTTGGATCAAATGCTTCACCTTCAGTTTTAATAACTTCAAGACCATTATCTTTTAGTGCGTTAATCAAACTTTCATGCACCATTTGTACACCTTTTTGAAGAGATTTAAAAGTCTCATCATCACCTTCAATTTGAAGTGCACGTTCTATATTGTCTATTGCTGGTAAAATATCTGTTAACACACGTTGTGCTTGATATGTTTTATTTATTTCATTTTCTTTTTGAATTCTACGCTTATAATTTTCAAACTCAGCGTAGAGCCTTAAATATTTCTCTTCGTTTTCATCTGCTAATTGTTGAAGTTCATTAATTTTTTGATCTTTTGGATCTATTTCTTCAATAACATTCTCGTCAGACGTTTCTTCTATTGCTTCATCTTGTAAATGACCTTTACTTTCTTCAGCTTGTTCAACTGAATCATCAATATTTTGTTTGATGTTTGTTTCTTCAACTGTTGATTCAGTGTTTTTTTTAACTGATTCGTCTTTATTTGTCATTTTCTGTCCTCCAATACTTTCTAATCCATCATTACCAAATTCTATTTAATAATTGAATGACATTTTGATAATGCATAGCTGTAGGTCCAATCACAGCGATTTGACCTTTTAACGTTTCATCAAAATGATATTGACTTGTTACAATTGAAATATCACTTAAGCTGTCATCAATTTCATTACCAATTTTTACATTAATATTTGGTGAAGATATATCTTGTAATAATTCTGCAATTCTATTTGATTCTATATATTGTAGAATGGGCTGAATTGAAGATACATTACTTTCATTCAATGCATCAATAAGTTTAACCTTTCCACCCATATAAATGCTATTACTTTGATTAGAAATATGATTATTCATCGTATTTATCAATTTATTGATAAATATTTCTTCCTGCTCTGATTGAACAAAAGAGACAATATCATCTTGTAAATTCTGATTAAACTCAGTTAGTTTGTTAGTAACAAAATTTGATATTGTATTTAGTTTATCATTACTAAACGGTATGTCTGAAGCAAGATGTACATGCTCAACATGACCTGATGAAAATACGATAACCATTATAACTAAATTAGGATTAGCACGAATCAAATGTACATTATTGATAATATCTTGTTTATGATTAGGATGAACAACTAAAGTTGTATATTGAGATATATTTGATAATTCATCTGCAAAATATGTCAATGCTGATGATACATCATATTGATTCTCAACTAACAATTGATTTAATCGTCTTAATTTATTTGTTTTTTGATGAGATGTTTGTTCAAGTAAACGATTGACATAATACCTAAAACCTAATTGTGATGGCGAACGCCCTGAAGAACTATGTGTCTTTTCGATATAGTTTAAATCTTCAAGCTGTTTCATCTCATTTCTAATTGTAGCAGGACTAACATTCAAGTTATGTCGCTCAATTAGTGTTTTAGAACCAACGGGTTGTCCAAAATCAACATAATCCTCAACAATTGCGTTTAATATACTCAATTGCCTATCTGTAATCATGTTTTCACCTCATTAGCACTCACTTATCTCAAGTGCTAATTATAATTTATCAAATTGGTCAAAGTAAGTCAATGTTAAAGACTCGAAATTTCAATTTTTTTTAATCATTTATTAGGAAAGCTTCAAAAACCTCATTACCTATGACTTTCCCTCTATTTGTAAGTGCAATCGCATCGTTCTTTTCTACAATTAATTCCTTCTCTTTTAAATTATTTATTGTTTGACCAAAGACACTTTCAATAGATTGGTCAAACTTCTTTTTGAACCTACTACTACTCACACCTTCATTTAAACGCAAACCAAGAAACATTTCTTCTTCCATTCTCTCAGTCAAAGAAGGTTTATTTGATACTAAAATTGCTTTACTTTCTTTATTTATAGCTTTGATATAATGATTCACTGGATTGATATTCGTATAACGCACACCATCTACATAACCACTTGCACCTGCTCCAAATCCATAATATTCCTCATTAAACCAGTAAACCTTATTATGTTCTGATTCATGGCCATCTAATGCAAAATTAGATATTTCGTATTGATGGAAAGGAGATTGTTCTATCTTAGACATCAACAACTGATACATGTCAGCACCTAAATCCTCATTAGGGAGTTTAAGCAACCCTTTTCTATACATATTATAAAATTGGGTTTTAGGTTCAAGTATTAAGCCGTAACTCGAAATATGTTGAATATCCATATCTAAAGCTAGATCTAAACTTTGTTCAAAATCTTCAATCGTCTGTTTCGGTAAATGATACATTAAATCTAAACTGATTGATTTAATACCTGCGTTTTTAGCATTTAACACCGAAGTGTAAATATCTTCAGTATTGTGCGTTCTACCTAAAACAGACAATAACTCCGGCTTGAATGTTTGAACGCCCATTGAAATTCTGTTTACTCCATATTTTTCTAATAGTTGGACTTTCTCTTTAGTTAACTCATCAGGATTTGCTTCAAATGTATACTCGCCTGTGATTGTAAACGTATCACGTATTGCTTTAAGTAATCTTTCCAACTGATTAATAGAAAGGGCCGTTGGTGTGCCGCCACCTACATACATGGTCTTTAAGTTCCTATATTTTGCTGTAGACATTTCTGTTATTAGTGCATCTAAGTACTCATCTACAGGTTGATTCTGTATAAAATATTTATTGAAATCACAATATGTACATATTCTTACACAAAATGGAATATGTATATATGCACTTTGTACCGTCATTTTAATGCCCCGCTTCTCAGACTGTTTATCCAATCGGCTACATCTTGTTGGACTATCTGCTATTATTCTTACTTTTAACTTTAACGTTTAATCAATGATTGTCTAATATATCGATTCATTTTGATATTTATTCTTGTTTAGAGGGAGTGAGATAGAAATAATAAAGAACCACTAATGATTTATTATGTAGTGGCTCTTACACATTAGCCAGAGGTAATATGTACTTAAAAATAGAATTACATGAGTAAAACTCATGCATAAGGGAGTGGGACAGAAATGATATTTTCGCAAAATTTATTTCGTCGTCCCACCCCAACTTGCTTTGTCTGTAGAAATTGGCAATCCAATTTCTCTGTGTTGGGTCCCCACCCCAACTTGCATATTATTG
>NZ_JACVZN010000060.1:0-1865 GCF_017151895.1 Staphylococcus sp. EG-SA-15
GGGCTGACCCAAAAGTAGCTCCTATATGAAAAATAGAGGTCTTTCCATTTAGATAGTAGTGGAAAGACCTCTATTTATCTTTTGAAAGTGAATACAAAAATAAAGCACACTCTGCTATAATATAGGTGATTAATCCATTTGAGAGAGGTGCTTTATCATGTATCAAAATTATACCATAAACCAACTTTGTTTGCCTATAGATCTTGAAATTAAATTAGAAGAAAATGATTTTGCTCATGCCATTGTGCAGTTTGTTGACTCTATTCCCGATGAAGTCTTTCTTCCTTATTATCAATCTATGGGTAGACCCCAATATCATCCTCGTATGCTACTTTCCATTATTCTTTGTGCCTATATTCAAGGGGTTTATTCGGGCCGCCAAATACAAAATATGCTGATAGATAGTATTCGGATGCGCTACTTATCTCAAGAGCAATTCCCTAACTTTCGTACTATTAATCGTTTTCGCGTTCATCCGATTATGAACGATATTCTAGATCATTCATTTGTTCAATTTCGTGAGCTACTGGTTCAAAGTGGCTTAATCAGTGGCAGTGCTCTATACATTGATGGTACAAAAATTGAAGCGGATGCGAATAAATACTCTTTCGTTTGGAAAAAAAGTATTTTAAAGTATAAGGATAGCCTTGATCAAAAAGCCCTTGAAAACTACCAACAAATGGTGGAAACAAAAATCTTACCTGAGTTAATAGATGATTTAAAGGATGAACTTTCTATAGAAGAGATTGAAAGGATTCGTCAATCTTTGGAAGAAAAGGAAAATCAATTAATTGAAGCGATTGACCAAACCGAAACAGTAGAAGAACGAAAATTACTTCGTAAAGAAAAATCTGAAGTTCATAAGCAGAAGAAGCGATTCGATGATTTTGCCTAAAGAAAAATGAGCTACGAAGAACAATTAGTGATTATGGGTGTACGCAATAGTTTCTCAAAGACGGATCATGACGCTACTTTTATGCGAATGAAAGAAGATCACATGCTTAATGGCCAACTAAAACCAGGTTATAATATTCAACTTGCGACAGAAAATCAATTTGCTCTTGCTTATGATTGTTATCCAAATCCAACAGATACACGAACATTTATCCCATTTCTTGAAAAGATTGAATCAAAAATAGGTTTACCAGAAAATATTGTCGCAGATGCCGGTTATGCAAGTGAAGAAAATTATTGTTATGTGTTAGACGAAACAGAATCCACCCCCATCATTCCGCATCAAGGTTACTTAAAAGAGAAGAAACGCGCCCATAAACAAAATCAGTTTCATCGAGATAATTGGACTTACAACGAGTTGGATGATTACTATATTTGTCCCAATCAGAAAAGAGTAGTGTTCTCACATTATTCACAACGTAAAGATAGAAATGGATTTATTCGAAACTTCAAAATCTATGAATGTGAAGATTGTACAGGATGTCCATTGAGAGAGAAATGTACCAAAGCAAAAGAAGGAAAAAATCGACGTTTGAATATTAATCCAACCTGGGAATATATAAAAATAAAAGCGAATGAAAAGATAGAAAGCAAAGAAACAGCCTCATACTATGCGCAGCGAAAGATAGATGTCGAAACAGTTTTTGGAAACATTAAACAAAATATGAAATTTAAAAGATTCCATGTCCGAGGAGCTGAAAAAATTTTTAAGGAAATGGGACTTGTATTTCTTGCGCACAATTTTAGGAAATTAGTAACTAGAGTAAGGAAATATGAGGGAAAAACAATCATACAAAACCAAATATAGGGGGAAAATCCTCTATATTTCATCCAAAAAAAACAAAAATCGAAGACATCTTTCACGGGTGCCTTCGATTTTTTGGTTCAAAAGGGACTAATGGGTCAGCCCC
>NZ_JACVZN010000061.1:0-1509 GCF_017151895.1 Staphylococcus sp. EG-SA-15
TATAAATTCAACTTTGCAACAGAACCTATTAGAATTTATAATAAAAAGCAAGAACGTAAAGATAATGCAGATGCTGAAGTTATGTCTGAACATTTATGGCGTGTAGAAATCGAACTTAAAAGAGATATGGTGGATTACTGGAATGATTGCTTTAGTGATTTACATATCTTGCAACCAGATTGGAAAACTATCCAACGCACTGCGGATAGAGCAATAGTTTTTATGTTATTGAGTGATGAAGAAGAATGGGGAAAGCTTCACAGAAATTCTAGAACAAAATATAAGAATTTGATAAAAGAAATTTCGCCAGTCGATTTAACGGACTTAATGAAATCGACTTTAAAAGCGAACGAAAAACAATTGCAAAAACAAATCGATTTTTGGCAACATGAATTTAAATTTTGGAAATAGTGTACATATTAATATTACTGAACAAAAATGATATATTTAAACTATTCTAATTTAGGAGGATTTTTTTATGAAGTGTCTATTTAAAAATTTGGGGAATTTATATGAGGTGAAAGAATAATTTACCCCTATAAACTTTAGTCACCTCAAGTAAAGAGGTAAAATTGTTTAGTTTATATAAAAAATTTAAAGGTTTGTTTTATAGCGTTTTATTTTGGCTTTGTATTCTTTCATTTTTTAGTGTATTAAATGAAATGGTTTTAAATGTTTCTTTACCTGATATTGCAAATCATTTTAATACTACTCCTGGAATTACAAACTGGGTAAACACTGCATATATGTTAACTTTTTCGATAGGAACAGCAGTATATGGAAAATTATCTGATTATATAAATATAAAAAAATTGTTAATTATTGGTATTAGTTTGAGCTGTCTTGGTTCATTGATTGCTTTTATTGGTCACAATCACTTTTTTATTTTGATTTTTGGTAGGTTAGTACAAGGAGTAGGATCTGCTGCATTCCCTTCACTGATTATGGTGGTTGTAGCTAGAAATATTACAAGAAAAAAACAAGGCAAAGCCTTTGGTTTTATAGGATCAATTGTAGCTTTAGGTGAAGGGTTAGGTCCTTCAATAGGGGGAATAATAGCACATTATATTCATTGGTCTTACCTACTTATACTTCCTATGATTACAATAGTAACTATACCTTTTCTTATTAAAGTAATGGTACCTGGTAAATCAACAAAAAATACATTAGATATCGTAGGTATTGTTTTAATGTCTATAAGTATTATATGTTTTATGTTATTTACGACAAATTATAATTGGACTTTTTTAATACTCTTCACAATCTTTTTTGTGATTTTTATTAAACATATTTCAAGAGTTTCTAACCCTTTTATTAATCCTAAACTAGGGAAAAACATTCCGTTTATGCTTGGTTTGTTTTCTGGTGGGCTAATATTTTCTATAGTAGCTGGTTTTATATCAATGGTGCCTTATATGATGAAAACTATTTATCATGTAAATGTAGCGACAATAGGTAATAGTGTTATTTTTCCTGGAACCATGAGTGTTATTGTTTTTGGTTATTTTG
>NZ_JACVZN010000062.1:0-1370 GCF_017151895.1 Staphylococcus sp. EG-SA-15
TGGAAACATAGATTAAGTTATTAAGGGCGCACGGTGGATGCCTTGGCACTAGAAGCCGATGAAGGACGTTACTAACGACGATATGCTTTGGGGAGCTGTAAGTAAGCTTTGATCCAGAGATTTCCGAATGGGGAAACCCAGCATGAGTTATGTCATGTTATCGATATGTGAATACATAGCATATCAGAAGGCACACCCGGAGAACTGAAACATCTTAGTACCCGGAGGAAGAGAAAGAAAATTCGATTCCCTTAGTAGCGGCGAGCGAAACGGGAAGAGCCCAAACCAACAAGCTTGCTTGTTGGGGTTGTAGGACACTCTATACGGAGTTACAAAGGACGACATTAGACGAATCATCTGGAAAGATGAATCAAAGAAGGTAATAATCCTGTAGTCGAAAATGTTGTCTCTCTTGAGTGGATCCTGAGTACGACGGAGCACGTGAAATTCCGTCGGAATCTGGGAGGACCATCTCCTAAGGCTAAATACTCTCTAGTGACCGATAGTGAACCAGTACCGTGAGGGAAAGGTGAAAAGCACCCCGGAAGGGGAGTGAAATAGAACCTGAAACCGTGTGCTTACAAGTAGTCAGAGCCCGTTAATGGGTGATGGCGTGCCTTTTGTAGAATGAACCGGCGAGTTACGATTTGATGCAAGGTTAAGCAGTAAATGTGGAGCCGTAGCGAAAGCGAGTCTGAATAGGGCGTTTAGTATTTGGTCGTAGACCCGAAACCAGGTGATCTACCCTTGGTCAGGTTGAAGTTCAGGTAACACTGAATGGAGGACCGAACCGACTTACGTTGAAAAGTGAGCGGATGAACTGAGGGTAGCGGAGAAATTCCAATCGAACCTGGAGATAGCTGGTTCTCTCCGAAATAGCTTTAGGGCTAGCCTCAAGTGATGATTATTGGAGGTAGAGCACTGTTTGGACGAGGGGCCCCTCTCGGGTTACCGAATTCAGACAAACTCCGAATGCCAATTAATTTAACTTGGGAGTCAGAACATGGGTGATAAGGTCCGTGTTCGAAAGGGAAACAGCCCAGACCACCAGCTAAGGTCCCAAAATATATGTTAAGTGGAAAAGGATGTGGCGTTGCCCAGACAACTAGGATGTTGGCTTAGAAGCAGCCATCATTTAAAGAGTGCGTAATAGCTCACTAGTCGAGTGACACTGCGCCGAAAATGTACCGGGGCTAAACATATTACCGAAGCTGTGGATTGTCCTTTGGACAATGGTAGGAGAGCGTTCTAAGGGCGTTGAAGCATGATCGTAAGGACATGTGGAGCGCTTAGAAGTGAGAATGCCGGTGTGAGTAGCGAAAGACGGGTGAGAATCCCGTCCACCGATTGACTAAGGTTTCCAGAGGAAG
>NZ_JACVZN010000063.1:0-934 GCF_017151895.1 Staphylococcus sp. EG-SA-15
ACCTTGCGGTCGTACTCCCCAGGCGGAGTGCTTAATGCGTTAGCTGCAGCACTAAGGGGCGGAAACCCCCTAACACTTAGCACTCATCGTTTACGGCGTGGACTACCAGGGTATCTAATCCTGTTTGATCCCCACGCTTTCGCACATCAGCGTCAGTTACAGACCAGAAAGTCGCCTTCGCCACTGGTGTTCCTCCATATCTCTGCGCATTTCACCGCTACACATGGAATTCCACTTTCCTCTTCTGCACTCAAGTTTTCCAGTTTCCAATGACCCTCCACGGTTGAGCCGTGGGCTTTCACATCAGACTTAAAAAACCGCCTACGCGCGCTTTACGCCCAATAATTCCGGATAACGCTTGCCACCTACGTATTACCGCGGCTGCTGGCACGTAGTTAGCCGTGGCTTTCTGATTAGGTACCGTCAAGATGTGCACAGTTACTTACACATATGTTCTTCCCTAATAACAGAGTTTTACGATCCGAAGACCTTCATCACTCACGCGGCGTTGCTCCGTCAGGCTTTCGCCCATTGCGGAAGATTCCCTACTGCTGCCTCCCGTAGGAGTCTGGACCGTGTCTCAGTTCCAGTGTGGCCGATCACCCTCTCAGGTCGGCTATGCATCGTTGCCTTGGTAAGCCGTTACCTTACCAACTAGCTAATGCAGCGCGGATCCATCTATAAGTGACAGCAAGACCGTCTTTCACTTTTGAACCATGCGGTTCAAAATATTATCCGGTATTAGCTCCGGTTTCCCGAAGTTATCCCAGTCTTATAGGTAGGTTATCCACGTGTTACTCACCCGTCCGCCGCTAACATCAGAGAAGCAAGCTTCTCGTCCGTTCGCTCGACTTGCATGTATTAGGCACGCCGCCAGCGTTCATCCTGAGCCAGGATCAAACTCTCCATAAAAATTATGATGTTTGATTAGCTC
>NZ_JACVZN010000064.1:0-846 GCF_017151895.1 Staphylococcus sp. EG-SA-15
AAAAACGCCTACAAGTGTAGACGTTGAATGGTGGTGAGAATTTTATGGCGGATAAAAACAAAAAACAAGAAGCTACTCGTAGTAACCCAATAAACAAAAGTTTTGAAAAGCCGGGTGCCAGCGAAAACTTAAAAAGCACTTTATCAGAAAAAGCTAAGAAAAAAGATTAATATTCATTCATTAAATATAAATCCAATTTAATTTGTTGTTTAAGGTCTACAAGTGTATGTTTAATATACAATTCATCGTTTGACGGTAAATCAGATACTTTGAAATCTTGTCGCTCAACCTCTAGTAAATCGAAATCGCTACCAGCTGAATTATAGGTTTTAAGTTCACCCTCTTCAATGATTCTGTTTTCAAAGTCTTTAATAACTATAAATACTGGTTTACCGTTGTTATTAAACAACTTGTCTCTTTTGTCTAATAAGCTTATACAATCCAAATTCATAAACTTTCTTGTTTCATTAATTAACCAGATAATGAATTTAACAATTAAAGGATTAAATACAAGCACTGTTAAAACAAAAATAATTAGAAACCAAATATTTGCTTTTAGACCTGTAAGCAACTGAAGTAAACTCAAATTTTTTAAATCAACATTATTAAAAATTATAAAAGTATAAAACCATATCAAACATGTTTCAATAGAAAAAATCAATAATACAGGAGTATTGATAATCTTGTTTTTTTCACTAACTAAACCTATCATTGTTAGATATTTATATGGTATGTAACCTAAAACTCCTGTAAGAAGAAGCGCCCCTAGAAATTGAGTCATCTTATCACCTACTTTTTATTTTATTATAACATATTTAGTACCTAGTACTAAATTTTGGGTAGCCC
>NZ_JACVZN010000065.1:0-825 GCF_017151895.1 Staphylococcus sp. EG-SA-15
TATCTTAGATAGTAGCCAACGGCTACAGTGATAACATCCTTGTTAAATTGTTTATATCTGAAATAGTTCATACAGAAGACTCCTTTTTGTTAAAATTATACTATAAATTCAACTTTGCAACAGAACCACTCAATGCATATCTTAGATAGTAGCCAACGGCTACAGTGATAACATCCTTGTTAAATTGTATATCTGAAATAGTTCATACAGAAGACTCCTTTTTGTTAAAATTATATTATAAATTCAACTTTGCAACAGAACCAAATTTTTCATAATAATTCCTCCATTTTCTATAAATTTATTACATATAAAGTAATAACATAATAAAAAAAGGGGAAATAATTAAAAATGAAAAAAATAAATTAAAAAAGTATAATTTATTATTAAATATTTGTTTGATATCATTGAGCGTGTATTCAATAATTTTTATCGCTATTTTTCATATTCCATATGGCAAAACTATTTTCTTTGCTATTTATTTTATTATAATTATCTGTTTCTTCTTTATAGATAAAAAAATCGAAAAAGATAATAAAAAAGAAAATAAAGATGACTAGGCTATACAAACTAACTACCTATAAGGGATAAATTATGTCCCGGACTCTTTACCTGTAATTGATATATCGTATTTAGATGTTACATACAATATGCGTGCACACAGTATGCTTGCATATTGTATGCACGCATACAGGTCATAGGGATTTTGTTATAATTGGAGAGCACTTCCGTGCAGAAAGGAGGTGCCACATCTAATGATTGTCGTTCTGTTTGTTATGAAGTATATCGTATGTCCAATTATTGTTGGGCGTGTTCTTTATTTATTAA
>NZ_JACVZN010000066.1:0-690 GCF_017151895.1 Staphylococcus sp. EG-SA-15
TACTTTACTCAAATTGCTGATATTTCCGAATACCAAATATGATACTTTTTTTGCTTTTTATACTGCAACTGTATTCTTTTGTCCCCTTATAGTTTAGCGATTAGGGGCTCTTATGCAGTTGCTTTTAAGTTTACTTTACTCAAATTGCTGATATTTCCAAGTACCAAACATGATACTTTTTTGCTTTTTATACTGCAACTGTAATCCTTTTAGCCCCTTATATATTGTAAATAATTAGGGGCTCTTATGCAGTTGCTTTTAAATTTACTTTACTCAAATTGCTGATATTTCCGAGTACCAAATATGATACTTTTTTTGCTTTTTATACTGCAACTGTAATCCTTTTAGCCCCTTATATATTGTAAATAATTAGGGGCTCTTATGCAGTTGCTTTTAAATTTACTTTACTCAAATTGCTGATATTTCCGAGTACCAAATATGATACTTTTTTTGCTTTTTATACTGCAACTGTACCTTTTAGCCCCTTATATATTGTAAATAATTAGGGGCTCTTATGCAGTTGCTTTTAAATTTACTTTACTCAAATTGCTGATATTTCCGAGTACCAAATATGATACTTTTTTTGCTTTTTATACTGCAACTGTATTCTTTTGTCCCCTTATAGTTTAGCGATTAGGGGCTCTTATGCAGTTGCTTTTATAAATCTTTGCTTTAAAATACTTATATTTC
>NZ_JACVZN010000067.1:0-688 GCF_017151895.1 Staphylococcus sp. EG-SA-15
GTTGAAGTTGAAGCGGGTTGAAGCAATTTCGTTTTATTAATGAAGCTATGTGAAACATAGTGATTGAACAAAAAAGTGGTTTAATGGGATGGTGGGTATTTCCGTTTTAGAATTTAACATTTACACGTCTAATTTTAATCATTGTTTTAAATTTTATGAATCGAAGCCCTTTGATTTAATAATATTTGCTAATGCTAGTAACTTATCTGATTGTTCATGTTTAAAATAAAGAAAACCACTCACATCAGTGTGTGTTCGAACTAGACTTGTAAGTTCCAGTTCGGTACGACTTTCTAAAGCAATTATTATTGCTGTGATTGTCGTATATCACTTAGATGTGCGTGGTTTATTTTAATAGGTTAGTAATATATTAGGTCATGTTATGTTTAAGACTATAATGAATAAATAATTTAGAAATATGCTTCCGATTGTTCGATGCTTTAATTCAGTTAGAAGCATCATAGAATGCATGATTACTGTTGTATAGATACATAATTCTTTGTATTGACTGTATGTCTTTGGATAGAGTTATAAATTTATTTTGTTACTCTAGGCCCATATGTCGCAGTACCATCTGCATGTGTTGTTACGTTATATGCGTTTGTTTCGCTTGGCTTTTTTTGTGTCGGGCGAGCGCCATATGATACTTGACCATTTGCATGTGTTGTTACGTTGTATGCATTTGTTT
>NZ_JACVZN010000068.1:0-579 GCF_017151895.1 Staphylococcus sp. EG-SA-15
TCCTCAAATACTCGCTAATAGCTTACCTCCGATAAGTCATTTTATATGAATATTTCCCAAGGCTTAACCTATATACTGTTCTTTTCATTACTCAATTTATCAAAATAGATGATGATACTTGTATATATCCTAAATGCTCTAAAACTGAGAAGTATCACCTACATGCACTATCTAATTTATGCTATATTGTGGTGTATTATTTAGAAGCTAAGGTGAGGCAAACGTTGAATAAGAATATAGACGTTCAAACGAAACAAGTTCTAAAACCAAGTGGCGAAAAACAAAAATTTGAATTTACTGCGCAAGGTTCATGGCAAAAGAAAAACGCAGATTATATTCGATACCAAGAACAAATTGAAGATGCAGTCGTTAATGTAACAATTAAAATTGAGGAACGCGGTGTTAAATTAATACGCAAAGGCGATATTAATATGAATCTTCACTTTGTGGAAGGTCATGATACGACTACACTTTACGATATACCAGCTGGTCGTATTCCTTTAACTGTTAAAACACGTAGCATCCTGCATTTTGTGAATGAAAATGGCGGGAAATTAAAGATTCAATACGAGTTACATC
>NZ_JACVZN010000069.1:0-569 GCF_017151895.1 Staphylococcus sp. EG-SA-15
GAAAAAGGCGAAGTAATTGGAACAACTAAAACAGATGAAAATGGTAAATATCGTTTCGATAATTTAGATAGCGGTAAATACAAAGTTATTTTTGAAAAGCCTGCTGGCTTAACACAAACAGTTACAAATACAACTGAAGATGATAAAGATGCAGATGGTGGCGAAGTTGACGTAACAATTACGGATCATGATGATTTCACACTTGATAACGGATACTACGAAGAAGAAACATCAGATAGCGACTCCGATTCGGACAGCGATTCAGACTCAGATAGCGACTCAGATTCAGACAGTGATTCAGACTCAGATAGTGACTCAGACTCAGACAGCGACTCAGATTCAGATAGCGACTCAGACTCAGACAGCGACTCAGATTCAGATAGTGACTCAGACTCAGATAGCGACTCAGATTCAGACAGCGATTCAGATTCAGATAGTGACTCAGACTCAGATAGCGATTCAGATTCAGACAGCGACTCAGACTCAGACAGTGATTCAGATTCAGATAGCGATTCAGACAGCGACTCAGACTCGGATAGCGACTCAGACTCAGACAGCGATTCAGACTC
>NZ_JACVZN010000006.1:0-19661 GCF_017151895.1 Staphylococcus sp. EG-SA-15
AAATCATTCTACTATTTGACTAAAAAAAGCGCAAACCCTATTGAAGTTGGATTTGCGCTTTAGCTGTTTAAATTTTATAAATGTTTTTCAATTTCATCAGCAACCTGCTGTACGTGTGTACCGACAATAACTTGAGTTGAATGTTTACCATTAACAGTAACACCAACTGCACCGGCGCTTTTAATCTTCTGTTGATCAATAATAGATGTGTCTTTTAACTCTAGACGCAACCTTGTTGCACAATTAGTTAAATTAACAATATTCTCTTGACCACCTAAACCTTCTAATATTTGTATAGCATGTTGATGATATTTACTTTGTTTAATATCATTTTCACCAGGAGCAATATTATCTTTTACAACTGTTGGATCAACTAATTCATTTTCACCTCTACCAATCGTATTCAAGTTAAATACTTGGATTACTACACGGAAAATCACATAGTATAAGATGAAAAATACAACACCTTGAACAAGCAACATCAATGGATGATTTGATACCGGATTAATTAGTGATAACACATAATCTATCAAACCTGCACTAAATGAAAATCCAGCTGTCCAATGGAATGTAGCTGCGATAAATAAAGATAATCCTGTTAATAACGCATGAACAACATATAAGATTGGCGCAACAAACATAAATGCAAACTCAATCGGCTCTGTAACACCAACGAAAAATGCTGCAACTGAACTCGCTAGGAACCAACCGTAAACTTGTTTTTTCTGAGTCGTTTTAGCTGTATGATACATTGCTAACGCAGCCGCTGGAATACCGAACATCATGATTGGGAAGAATCCCGCTTGATAGCGTCCTGTAATACCTTTTATAGCATCTTTGCCACTTTGGAATTTACCAATATCATTAATACCAATCGTATCAAACCAGAACACACTATTCAGTGCATGATGTAATCCTGTAGGAATTAATAGTCTGTTAGCAACACCATATATGAAAGCACCAAACGATCCTAAACCAACTATAGATTCACCAAATTTTACAATCCATGAATAAAGTAGTGGCCATAAGAATAACAATATGACAACTAAAAATGTACAGTAAAATGCAGTCATAATTGGAACTAGACGTTTACCACTAAAAAATGATAATGCTAATGGTAATTCTGTTTCACTAAACTTATTGTATGCATAAGCTGCTATTAAACCTATTACAATACCAACAAAGACATTGCCATTATTCATCTTTTCAAAAGCTGAATTTATTTCCGAAGCTTTCATTCCTAATAAAGGCGCTAATTTCATTGGTGATAATACAACTGTAACTAAAAAATATCCTAACGTAGCTGCAAGCGCGACTGCACCATCATTTTTCTTTGCCATTCCTATAGCTACACCAATTGCAAATAAAATACCTAATTGCTCTAAAATCGTAGTACCTACCGTAGTAAAGAACATTGCGATTTTCGGCGTCGCATGAAGTGCATTTAACGTATTACCAATTCCGGCAATAATTGCTGCAGCCGGTAAAATGGCAACTGGTAACATTAACGAACGCCCTAAATTTTGGAAAAATTTATACATTGAATGTCATCCTTCTTAAAATAAGGTAGAAATATAAAGATTACTAATGTAACTAGAATAACTACTTCGATACTCCGTTATAGTCACCTAGGCTTACTAACCAGCTATATTTCTACCTCAAGTTATTTTATAAACTTTTTACAATTTCATGCAATTCTTGTTGTAACTTTGCTGTTCGTGTTTCAATCTCTTTTGTAATATAATCGATACGCTCGTTTCGTTTTAAATCTTTAGGTAAATCGTTAATATCGATTGGTTTACCAATATTTATGTATGCTTGTCCTGTTAAAAGACCGTGAATCTTAGTAGGACCAACATAAGCAACAGGTAATATTGGTGACTTACTTAACATTGCAATTGTTGAAGCACCACGTTTCAAAGGTGCACCTTCTTGCGATGTGCGAGAACCTGTTGGGAAGATACCAACTGTCTTATTATCTTTCAACAAATTGATTGGGCGTTTTAAAGTACTAGGTCCTGGATTTTCACGATCTACAGGAAATGCATTTAAAGACGTTAAAAATTTACCAATCCATTTATTTTTGAATAATTCTTTTTTAGCCATATAATGAATTTGATTAGGATATAATGCCATACCTAGCATAATGACTTCGTTATAACTTTCATGCGTACAAGTTACGACATATTTACTATCCTTAGGAATATTATCTTTACCGATTACGTATAATGATTTTGACATTTTAACTAAAATGAAATTCAAAATCTTACTAATCACTGAATACATTGTGCCACCTACTTAACTTATTTGTTTATAACAACTAGATTTTATCACTATATTTTTACTAGAACAAGATAGTCTGAAAATACATCTAAAGTTGTATAGTGTATTACTAGCAATAATTATAAAAAAAAGACATAATTAAAGCATATATAAATCATATAATGGAGGTTAAGTATGTCAGATTTTAATCATACAGATCATTCTACAACAAACCATAGCCAAACACCTAGATACAGAAGACCTAAATTTCCATGGTTTAAAACAGTCATCGTTGCATTGATTGCTGGAATTATTGGTGCACTTCTAGTACTTGGTATAGGCAAAGTATTAAATAGTACAATTTTAAATAAAGATGGTTCAACTGTTCAGACAACAAATAATAAAGGTGGCAATCAATTAGACGGTCAAAGCAAGAAATTCGGTACCGTTCATGAAATGATAAAATCTGTCTCCCCTACAATTGTTGGAGTTATTAACATGCAAAAAGCATCAAGTGTAGACGACTTATTAAAAGGTAAATCATCTAAACCATCTGAAGCTGGAGTAGGTTCAGGTGTTATCTATCAAATAAACAACAATTCAGCTTATATCGTTACAAACAATCATGTTATTGATGGCGCAAATGAAATTAGAGTCCAATTACATAATAAAAAACAAGTTAAAGCGAAATTAGTTGGTAAAGATGCAGTAACTGATATTGCTGTACTTAAAATTGAAAATACAAAAGGTATTAAAGCGATTCAATTTGCCAACTCTTCAAAAGTACAAACTGGCGATAGCGTATTCGCAATGGGTAACCCATTAGGATTACAATTTGCTAACTCTGTAACATCTGGTATCATTTCAGCAAGCGAACGTACGATTGACGCTGAGACAACTGGTGGCAATACAAAAGTTAGCGTTCTTCAAACAGATGCTGCTATTAACCCAGGTAACTCAGGTGGCGCATTAGTAGATATTAATGGTAATTTAGTTGGTATTAACTCAATGAAAATTGCTGCGACACAAGTTGAAGGTATCGGGTTTGCTATTCCAAGTAATGAAGTTAAAGTAACAATTGAACAACTTGTAAAACATGGTAAAATTGACCGCCCTTCGATTGGTATTGGTTTAATTAATTTGAAAGATATTCCTGAAGAAGAGCGCGAGCAACTTCATACTGATAGAGAAGACGGTATTTATGTCGCCAAAGCTGATAGTGATATTGATCTTAAAAAAGGTGATATTATTACAGAAATTGATGGCAAGAAAATTAAAGATGATGTTGATTTAAGAAGCTATTTATATGAAAATAAAAAACCTGGTGAATCAGTCACTGTTACCGTTATCCGTGATGGTAAAACAAAAGAAGTTAAAGTGAAATTAAAACAACAAAAAGAACAACCAAAACGTCAAAGCCGATCAGAACGTCAATCACCTGGCCAAGGCGATAGAGATTTCTTTAGATAATTTACAGACAGAAAAGTACATTAAGAGCCTACTCATTACATTCTTAGGAATGAATATGAGTAGGCTCTAATTTATTTAGCTATGCAATTATATTTATTGATAGTTAACCATGAAGTATTTTTTCTTACCGCGACGAATAATCGTAAATTCGCCATCAATTTTATCTTCTGGTGCTAAAGCATAATTAACATCTTGTTGTCTCTCACCATTAATATAAATCGCACCATTGTTAACATCTTCACGTGCTTGTCGTTTAGAAGGAGAAATGCCTGTTTCAATAAGGACTTCAACGATATTTGTTGTGTCATTTGATAATGTCACTTGAGGCACATCTTTAAATCCATCTTTTAATTCTTTCGCTGATAATGATTTTAAATCACCACTAAATAATGCTTGTGAAATACGGATTGCATCATTTAATGCATCTTCACCATGAATAAATTTAGTTACTTCTTCAGCTAATGTTTTTTGAGCTTCACGTAAATGCGGTGCTTCATTTTTAGATTGTTCTAAGCGATCAATTTCTTCTTTTCCTAAGAAAGTAAAGTATTTTAAGAATTTAATTACATCTTCGTCTGATTGATTAATCCAGAATTGATAAAATTCATAAGGACTTGTTTTTTCAGCATCTAACCAAACAGCACCTGACTCAGACTTACCAAATTTCTTACCATCTGATTTAGTTACAAGCGGAATAGTTAAACCGTATGCGTCTGTTTGACCATACATACGACGCATTAATTCAATACCACTTGTGATATTACCCCATTGATCTGATCCACCTACTTGAATCTTACAATTCAATTCTCTATTCAAATGACCGAAATCAATAGCTTGTAAAATCGTGTATGTGAATTCTGTATATGAAATACCATGTTCTAAACGACTTTGGATTGAATCTTTACCTAACATGTAATTAACGCCGACGTGTTTACCATAGTCACGTAAAAAACTAATTAATGAGATTTGTCCTAACCAGTCTCTATTATTAACAAGCACTGCACCATGGTCTGTTCCAAATTCAAAAATATTGTGCATTTGCTTACAAATACCTTCGATATTTTTATCTACTTGTTCTTCTGTTTGTAGCACACGTTCTTCTGATTTACCTGATGGATCACCAATCATACCTGTACCACCGCCAATTAAAACGATAGGACGATGTCCATGTTCTTGAAAACGTCTTAATGTTAAGAATGGTAGTAAGTGACCAATATGTAAACTATCTGCCGTTGGATCGGCACCGCAGTATAACGTCACTTGTTCTTTATTTAATAAATCTTCAATACCTTGTTCATCAGTTTGTTGATAAATAAGACCTCTCCATTTTAAATCTTCAATTAATACATTCGTCATTATTATTTCCTCCTATTTATAATTATTTATTGAATACTTGTTAAAATACTTTAAAGTTTTTTGAACGTAAAAAAAACCCTTACAACAAATATGTAAGGGCGCGATTGCACGTTACCACCAAACTTAAACATAATCATAAGATAATGTTCACTCTATTAATGATACGTTCATTAATAAACGTAGGACATGTTAGTTATAAAGGTGTATTCATATTATTAAAAACACTAGTTCACAGCGACCACTAGCTCTCTGATGATTTCAAATAATATTACTTGTCCTTTTATCCTATTCTTTATGCATTTTCCCTAATTATAATTAACGTTAAAATAAAAGTCAAATTGCTTAAATATGGTATACTATACGTAATTTAGGAGGTTAAAGATGACGAATCAAGACAACAATCATCAATTGAATCATCGTATATATCATTTTGAAAAGATATATAAAGCTATCAAACATGTCATTGTTTTTATATTTATGATTTTCATTGCCATCGTTGCTATCGCTGTGATTGCGATGTCTTTATATTTTCATCATTTAACTAAAACGTCCGACTCATTATCAGATGATGCTTTAATAAAAAAAGTTCGACAAATACCTGGCGATGAATTATTAGATCATAATAACAAAAATTTATTATATGAGTATAACCATTCTCAAAACTCACTCATTATAGGCCCTAAAACATCAAGTCCAAATGTCATTAAAGCATTAACGTCATCTGAAGACACTTTATTTTATAAACATGATGGCATCTTACCAAAGGCGATTTTAAGAGCAATGATACAAGATATTTTTAATACTGATCAAAGTTCAGGTGGTAGCACAATTACACAACAACTTGTTAAAAATCAAGTTCTTACCAACGAAAAAACATATAGTAGAAAAGCAAATGAACTTCGCCTAGCAATTAGATTAGAACACCTACTCTCAAAAGATGAAATTATATATACATATTTAAATATAGTTCCCTTCGGTAGAGATTATAATGGCGCTAATATTTCCGGAATTGCATCCGCTTCATATAGTTTGTTTGGTATTCCACCAAAAGATTTATCAATTGCACAATCTGCATACCTTATCGGTTTGTTGCAAAGCCCATATGGCTATACACCCTACGAAAAAGATGGAACATTAAAATCGGATAAAGATTTGAAATATAGTATCCAAAGACAACATTATGTATTAAAGCGTATGTTAATCGAAGATCAAATCACTGAAAAAGAATACAACGACGCATTAAAATATGATATTAAATCACATTTGTTAAATCGAAAAAAGCGTTAATTGATGCTCACTTTTTAAAGTAACCACAACAATGAATCCAAATATTAAAAACAGCAGTAAGATTATTTTCAATTAGAAAATTTCTCACTGCTGTTCTTTTTATTTACTCTAAAGGAAAGCCATTAAACCAATCAATAGTTTATAAATTAATTGCTTTCACATTGTCTACAAAGTTAATCATACATATGCTATATTTAGTTAATTATTTAGATTCTTTTCTGAATTTAGGAATGAATAAAGCTAACATACCTAATAACGCATATAAGCCCCACCATGATTGGCTTGAAGTTGTTTCTCCAGTTTTTGGTAGCATTTTAGATTGACTAAGTTTGTTTTCTTTCGATGGTGTGCCGGCTTTTTCTTTTGTTTTCACTGTTTTATCTACAGTTTTATGAATATCACTCGGCAGATGTTCAGTTATTTTTTTGTCAGTAACTTTGTCTGTATTATTATAATTTTGTTTCACTACGTCAAGCTTTGCTGCTTTTCCAGTATGATTATTTTTATCGGCAATATGATTCAGCTGTATGACTTTGTCTTTATTTTTATTAGAGTCTTTATCAGTATCGACATTCGATGACATACCAACGCTATTATCGGCATCTTTATCCACATTTCTATCAGTATCTTTGGCAATTTGAGTATCCATTTCTTTTAAATCATACTTATCGAAGTGATTGTTATTCATCATATTTGTTGATGAATGATCAATATTTAGATGCGCATCTTTGTCAACACTACTATCAGTATCTTTAACCATGTCAGACTCTGGTTCTATCACATCTGCTTTATCAGACGCATCTTTAGGATTTGTTGCAGTGCTGCTATTTTCAGCTACATCTGTATCAGCAACCTTATCTTCTTGTCCTGTTTGTACATTTAGCGGTTCACTCGTGTTATTTTGTGATGTATCATCATCTTTTGTATTGATATCCTGATTTATAATTCTGACATGATATTGACCTTCATAACCAATGTTTGCCACAACGACTTTAACAATCGCATTGTAAACTGCTTTGTCAGGTATATATGGGAAAATCAGCGTTCTAGAATTATTTTTAGGATCTTTAGAAACAGTAGTGACACGTTTACCTTCTACAATTAAATCTTTCCAGTAACTGTCATCCTTTGTTTTCATCACTACATATTTTTGACCATTTAAAGTTGCTGTATAGAATGGATGTTCAACAAAGCCGTCCATAACTGACTCACTATTTTCTTCACTTTCAAAAACAACAAAATGCGCTTCTTGTAAATCTGTTAATTGATCATTTGTAGGTGTAACATTTTCAAATTCCGTCACTGCTGATTTAACTTGATCAGCTAACTCTACTCTAGTTTGATCTAATTTCTTTTTATATTCCGCCTTATATTTTTCTGGCAATTTCTCTTGTAATTTTTCTAATTCATAAACTTGTCTTTCTAACGTTTTAGCTTTGTGATACGGAGCTAATAATTTTTGTAAATTGTATGTTTCTTCATCCACATAGTCGTCTGGGTTATTAGTAATAGGCTGTGCAAAGACCATTAGCGTATAATCATAGTCTTCATGGATGTTCTCACCATATTCAATAGATGACACAATTTTAACTTCTCTCGTACCATTAGATACTGGGAAACGAATATAGGCATAATCTTTATCAGAATCATATGATACTAATTCGACTGGTAACTTTTTGTCACCTTCATAAACTTCAAATTTCTTCCATGTTGAAGCTGTCTTTAAACCTAATTCAATTATTGGTCCTGTTTTTGTAAAAATGACAGTTGCTGGTTCAACAGTACTAGCATAATGATAGAACTGTCTTTCACCTTTATCATTTTTCATTTGAAAATCAATTGGTCGCCAATTATCAGCTGTATGTTCTTTATCGATGATAGCCGGGTTTTTAATTGCATCTTGTAGTGATTCATCTGCTGGTGGATACTGTTGATTAACATCCGACTGATTACTTGACTCATTCGTTTTATCGTTAGTATTACCATTAGAATTTGTTTCATGAGCTGGTTGGCTTGACGCTTGATCTGCATTCGTTGACGATTTTGGTTGTGCAGGTTGACTCATATTGGTCGTTGCCTGCGGTTGATTATTAGCATTGTTGATCGTTGATGTATTTTGATTAGATGTATTCGTGTTTGTTTGATTACTTGCGACTGAACTTGATTGATCATTCGTTACTACTGCATCATTTGTATCTGATTTTACAAGTGAAGGATCGTTATAAATAGGTTTAGCAAATACTAATTTAGTATAATCATAATTTGTTTCTTCTCCATCATCAATTTGAGTCGAAGAAACAATTTTCAATTCTTGTGTGCCATCTGAAACTGGGAATCGAATATAGGCATGGTCTTCTGGTACAGGACTATATGATACAAGTCTCACTGGCAATTTTTGATTGTTTTCATAGACTTCAAACTTTTTCCATGTTGAAGCAGTATTGATGTCTAATTCAACTTCTGCTTTCTTTTTAGTGTAATACACATCTGCTGGATCTTTGATGCTGAAAAAGTGATAGTACTGCGTTTCATTGTTTTTATCTAATAATTGGAAATTGACTTGTTCTCTTGGACCTATATCATGTTCTTTATTTTCTAATGCAGGATCTTTAATTGCATCTTTAAGTGATTCATCCGCTGCAGGATAGTTTTTCGCAGTGTTTGCTGGTTGCGTAGCAGGTTGTGTTTGATTTGTATCCTTTGGTGGCTGAGTTGTAGTTGCATTATTATTTTGATTTTCCGAGATTTTATCTGAAGTATTTGTATTTTCTGCTGCTTGCGCTTGATGTTGAGAAGTAATTAAAAATAGTGTACTGACAATGACCGATGCAACGCCTAGAGTTGATTTTCTAATAGAATAGAAAGACCTTAATTTTGGGTGATGTTTGTTCATGTTGTTAACAACTCCTATAAGATTATATTTAATTGATAATAATTATCAATATCAATTATTAGTGTTAATTGTAGCGCATCCCAATTAAATATTGCAACCTATTTTATTAACTTTTTTTAATATGTAATATTCATTGCATCGCTTTCCTATTCTTCAAGCCCACTTTTTATCTTCATATACATTAATTAACCACCTTCAAACATTGTCGTTAGATTCGCCAAATTGAATCTATTTTTAGCACAGCAAAAAACCGAACTGCTGAAATAATGCATCTCCAACAGTCCGGTCTATTAAACTATTTACTTATCTTTATTAAACAATTGACATGATTTATTAGAATAACCCAATTGCATGACCATCATCAGTAACATCCATGTTTAATGCTGCTGGTTTTTTAGGTAAACCAGGCATAGTCATGATTGCACCTGTCAACGCTACGATAAATCCTGCACCTGTTTTCGCTTCTAATTCACGAATTGTAATTTCAAATCCTGATGGTGCACCTAACAACGTTTGATCATCTGAGAATGAATATTGTGTTTTCGCCATACATACTGGGTAATTATCCCAACCATTTTCTTTAAATTGTTTTAATTGTTTTTGCGCTTTACTGCTAAACGTTACTTTTGAACCGCCATAGATTTCAGTCACAATCTTTTCAATCTTTTGCTCTAATGGTAATTCTAATTCATATAAAGGTTTAAATGAATTAGGTTGATCAATGACTTCTAATACTTCATTTGCTAAGTCAACGCCACCTTTACCACCTTTTTCCCAAACTTCAGTTAAGGCAATTCGTACATTATTTTCTTTAGCCCAAGATTTTACATATTCTACTTCTGCATCAGTATCATGTATAAATGCATTAATTGCAACAACCGGTTCTACACCGAATTTTTTAATATTATTAACATGACGCTCTAAATTAACAATTCCTGCTTTTACTGCTTCTACATTTTCTTCTTTTAAATTATCTTTCGCTACACCACCATGCATTTTTAACGCACGAATTGTCGCAACAACAACGACAGCTGCCGGATCAAATCCTGCTTCACGCGCTTTAATATCCATGAATTTTTCAGCGCCTAAGTCTGAACCAAATCCAGCTTCCGTTACAACGATATCAGCTAAATCACGTGCTGTTTCAGTTGCTAAAATTGAGTTACAACCGTGTGCGATATTCGCAAATGGTCCACCATGAACTAATGCAGGTGTCCCTTCAATTGATTGTACTAAGTTTGGTTTAATTGCATCTTTTAAAATCATTGCAAGTGCACCTTCCACTTTTAAATCTGCAACTGTAACTGGCTTGCGATCTCTAGTGTAACCAATAGTAATACGACTAATTTTATCTTTTAAGTCTTTAATACTTCTACTTAAACATAAAATCGCCATAATTTCAGACGCTACTGTAATATTAAAGCCATCTTCACGTGGTACACCATTTGTAGGCCCACCTAACCCAACGTTTACATGTCTAAGTGCACGATCATTCATATCTAATACACGTTTCCATTCAATACGTCTTTGATCGATTCCTAATTCATTACCTTGGTGAATATGATTATCGATAAACGCAGACAATGCATTATTTGCAGTTGTAATCGCATGGAAATCTCCGTTGAAATGTAAGTTGATATCTTCCATAGGTAAGACTTGCGCATAACCACCACCAGTCGCACCACCTTTGATACCAAATGTTGGTCCTAAAGCAGGCTCTCTTAATGCAACCATAACGTTTTTATTTAACTCATGGAATGCATCAGCTAAACCAACTGTAACCGTTGATTTACCTTCACCAGCTGGTGTTGGGCTCATCGCAGTTACTAAAACAACTTTCCCTTTGTTTTCTCTTGGCGTTATTTTATTAATGTCGATTTTAGCTTTGTAATGACCATAAGGTTCTAATGCATCCTCTGAAATACCTACTGATGCAGCAATATCCTTAATTGGTTGTAGTGTTGATTGATTCGCAATATCTAAATCTGATAAATGAGTCAACTTTTTTCGCCCCTTTTTGTTTAATTTATGCATTTTAAATATGTAAGTTGTAGCTAAGAAATTTTTACTTACATTCATATAATAACGAACTGTTAAAAACTTGTCGACTAAATCGGGTTAGCGCTTTCATTTTTGCAATAAATTCACTTATTAAAGTTTTGCATTATACAACTTTTAGCGCTTGATACTATTGATAACTATATTTTTCTATTATTTAAAATAATCATCTTCCAAAGATCATATTAAAAATAAAAAGCAATATAAAGATATGCCATTATTGTTATGTCATCATTTTCAAATGCTTTCTACGAAATGATATGACACAAGTTAACAGCTCTTTATATTGCTTATCATAAAGTAAACTAATATTTAAATATTAACATGAAATATGTTGTCTCCCTTTATTCTTCGAAAGAAATCTTCAATAACATTCATGTCATTATTCCATTGTACTTAAATCCCCAGCATCTAAATTTAATTCCCAAGCTTTTAATACACGTCTCATAATTTTACCTGACCGTGTTTTAGGTAATTTATCTTTAAATTCGATTTCACGTGGTGCTGCATGTGCCGACAAACCTTCTTTAACAAATAAACGAATTTCTTCTTTTAATTCGTCTGTTGGTTCATATCCTTTTCTCAATGCAACAAACGCCTTAATTATTTCACCGCGAACCGGATCAGGTTTACCAATAATTCCCGCTTCGGCAACTGCTTCGTGTTCAACCAATTTAGACTCAACCTCAAATGGTCCAACTCGTTCACCAGCTGTCATAATTACATCATCAACACGTCCTTGGAACCAGAAGTAACCATCTTCATCTTTATATGCCGAATCACCAGATACATACCAGTCTCCAATAAAATATGATTTATATTTTTCTGGATTCTTCCAGATACGATACATCATTGATGGCCAGCCTTTTTTTATAGCAAGGTTGCCCATTCGATTTGGTGGTAATTCATTACCTGCATCATCGATAATTGCAGCTTGAATACCAGGTAATGGTTTGCCCATTGAGCCAAGCTTGACGTCCATCGTTGGATAGTTAACAATCATATGTCCACCTGTTTCTGTCATCCACCAAGTATCTAACACCGTTAAACCGTATACTTTTTTCGCCCATTTCATAACTTCAGGATTTAAAGGCTCACCTACTGATAGAATCGAACGTAACGATGACAAGTCATATTTCTCAACAATATCGTCACCAGCACTCATTAACATTCTTAAAGCTGTTGGTGCCGTATACCAAATCGTCACTTTAAAATCTTCAATCATACTATACCACTGTTCTGGTGAAAAGCGACCACCAGCTATACAATTTGTAGCGCCATTTAACCATGGTGCAAAAATACCATAAGATGTTCCTGTAACCCAACCTGGATCTGCTGTACACCAATAAACATCATCTTCTTGTAAATCTAATACATATTTTCCAGAAATATAGTGCACTAACATTGCTTGTTGAACATGCAATACACCTTTAGGTTGCCCAGTAGAACCTGATGTATAATGTAAAATCAAACCATCATCCGACTTTAACCATTCAATGTCAAATTCATCGCTAGCAGTTTCCATCAAACTAATGAAGTCTATGTAATTGTCTTCTACATCCTCATCTACGACAACAATTTTTTTCAAGTTCGGTAATTTATCTACAGGTACTCGAGGTAACAATGCCTTATTAGTAATTAACACTTTAGCTTCACTGTTCTCTAATCTATCCGCAACTGCCTTTTCCATAAATGCTTCAAATAACGGCCCAACAATTGCACCAATTTTTAAAACACCTAACAACGCAAAATATAGTTCAGGTGTACGCGACATAAATATAAATACTCTGTCACCTTTGGCAACTTCTGCATGTTCAGACAAAACATTCGCTGCTTTATTAGATAACCGTTGCATATCTTTATAAGTATACGATTCTTTTCTGTACTCATCTTTGTAATTTAACGCTATTTTATCCCCTAATCCTTGATCTACATGGCGATCTATACATTCATATGCCATGTTCATTTTTCCAGTTTCACTCCAAGAAAATGCTTGTTCTACGTCTTTCCAATCAAAAGTATTATATATTTCTTCATAATCTTTAAGGTTATGTTTACCTTGCGCTCCTTTATAAACTTCGACTTTCATTTGAAACTCCCCCTTTGTTATGTGAAAACGCTTTCTTTCTCAATATTATACATAACATTTCTAATTATTCAAAATTTTTACTTTTATCCTTTTTCTAGTATTAATTATTGTAAATTTTCTATATAATGAATTTAATACAATCACGACGTCGATTGAGGAGTTGAAAATATGAATCATTTAAAGACGTATCAATCCGAAGATTATTACATTCATGACAAGCAATTTGTTATTGAAGGTCCTTTAACATACGAAGATTTGAAAGCGCTTACTTTCGATGCGCATTTAACCGCATTTAGAGATGCTGAAGATCAGTATGAAGCTTTGTTAGAAATTACAACATTACCAGAAGGTAGAATTTATGTTGCTCGCCAAGATCAACTCATTGTGGGTTATGTCACTTTCCACTATCCTGATGAAATTGAGCGCTGGTCTACAGGTAACCTTCCATATTTAATCGAATTGGGGGCAATTGAAGTCAGCATCAATTTTAGGCAATTACATCTTGCAGAAAAGCTAATACAACTTAGCCTTTCTACACCAGAATTCGAGGATTATATCGTTATAACTACTGAATATTACTGGCATTGGGATTTAAAAAATTCAAAGTTAGATGTATTTGACTATAAAAAATTAATGCAGCGGTTAATGGCAACTGGTGGACTTGAAATATTCGCTACAGATGATCCAGAAATAACAAGTCATCCAGCTAATTGTTTAATGGCAAGAATTGGCAAAAATATTACATTAGAACAGCAACAAGCGTTTGATGATATTCGTTATATGAATCGGTTTTTCTTTTAATTTTTGGAATATCGGAGGGATTATATGCAACAACATTCATCAAAAACTGCATATGTTTATTCAGATAAGTTATTACAATATCGATTTCATGACCAACATCCCTTCAATCAAATGCGTTTAAAATTAACAACAGAGCTACTTTTGAATGCAAATTTATTGTCTCCAGAACAAATAGTACAACCTAGAATTGCAACAGATGACGAATTAATGTTAATTCATAAATATGATTACGTCGAAGCAATTAAGCATGCTTCACATGGCATTATCAGTGAAGATGAGGCTAAGAAATATGGATTAAATGATGAAGAGAATGGTCAATTTAAGCATATGCACCGCCATAGTGCCACAATTGTTGGAGGCGCTTTAACTTTAGCAGATCTTATTATGTCAGGCAAAGTATTAAATGGTTGTCACTTAGGTGGTGGATTGCATCACGCTCAACCTGGTCGAGCTAGTGGTTTTTGTATATACAATGATATTGCAATTACCGCACAATACTTAGCTAAAGAATACAATCAACGCGTTTTAATCATAGATACCGATGCACATCATGGAGATGGTACACAATGGAGTTTCTATGCCGATAACCATGTTACTACTTATTCTATCCATGAAACCGGAAAATTTCTTTTCCCAGGCTCTGGTCACTATACTGAGCGCGGTGAAGATATCGGCTATGGACACACTGTAAATGTCCCACTTGAACCGTATACAGAAGATGCATCATTTTTGGAGTGTTTTAAATTAACAGTTGAGCCTGTCGTAAAGAGTTTTAAACCTGATATTATTCTAAGCGTAAATGGTGTCGATATACATTATCGTGATCCACTAACTCATCTAAATTGTACGTTACATTCATTATATGAAATTCCATATTTTGTAAAATATTTAGCTGATTCTTATACGAATGGAAAGGTAATTATGTTTGGTGGCGGAGGCTACAATATTTGGAGAGTCGTACCACGTGCATGGAGTCATGTATTCTTAAGTTTAATTGATCAACCAATTCAAAGTGGTTATTTACCGTTAGAATGGATTAATAAATGGAAACATTATTCATCTGAATTATTACCTAAAAGATGGGAAGATCGTTTAAATGATTATACCTATGTCCCTCGCACAAAAGAAATTAGTGAAAAAAATAAAAAATTAGCTTTACATATAGCGAGTTGGTACGAATCTACTCGTCAATAAGTAACATAATCTGCAACGATTTTAAAAGATAAATAAAAGGCATTCTTCCAACACCCATATAATTCGGGTCGTTAGATGAATGCCTAATTTTGTGAATTTATTTTGTAGTTCCTCGGTATTCAATTCTGTGAGGTAAAACTACATTTGGTTCTTCTATCTTTTCATCATTCATATATTTTGTTAATAAGCGCATCCCTACTGCACCGATATCATATAATGGTTGAATAACACTAGAAAGTTGTGGTCTAACCATCTCAACTAAACGTGTATTATTGAAACTAATAATTTGTAATTCCTCTGGAACTTTAATACCAGCATCCATTGCACTATGCATAATACCAATAGCTTCTTCGTCACTAATACATAATATAGCATCTGGAAGATTACCTTTCATTTTGGCAAAAGCTTTTACGCCTTCTTTATAACTTTCAGCACCAGAACAATTCAATGTATCACCTAATTGAAGACCATTTTTATTTAACACTTCAGTTAAACCTTCTAAAACATCTTCTTGAGCTTTTTTAGAATGTTCTCCACCTACTAAAGCAAATGATTTAGCGCCTTTTTCAATTAATTCTCCCGTAATTTCTTTCGCAGCTTCAGTAAAATCAATATTAACTGATGCTATATGTGCATCCTTACCATTTGTTCCTGATACTACTACAGGTACAGATGATTGATTTATCAATTCTTTCATTTCTTCAGTAATTGTACCACCAAGGAAAATAATACCATCAACTTGTTTACTTAATAAGTTATTAAAAATTTCTTTTTCCTTTTCAGGATCGTTATCTGAATTTGAAATAATTGAGTGATATTTATACATTGTTGCAATATCTTCAAGTCCACGAGCAAGTTGTGAATAATAGATATTAGATATATCTGGAATGATCACACCTACTGTTGTTGTCTTTTTACTAGCTAAACCTCTAGCAACAGCATTTGGACGATAATTCAAACGCTTAATGACTTCGTTAACTTTATTTTTAGTTTCTGCTTTAACATTTTGGTTCCCATTAACAACACGCGACACTGTGGCCATAGAGACACGCGCTTCTCTTGCTACATCATATATAGTAACTGTCATAATTTCCTCCTTGTAAACGTTTTATTCATTATAATAACATGTTTTCATTTCATTTTCATAGTTTACCATATTTTAATTTACAGTAACATATTTTTGTTTGGAAAAATTTAGCGAAAAGCTTGAAATAAAAACAACCGCTAAATGATAACGAACGATATATTTTAATTTTATATAAACTTTTTTCATTTTTAATTGTAATATTTTGAGAAAGCCTTTTCAAATATCAATTGCATTTGTTGAAAAATATTCACATTTCAGTAACAAATGTGTGAATCTATTATATTTTACAGATAATTCATAGTTATAATTTTAATTACTGCTATCAGTCATAATCTTTAATAATTGTGAAATTGAACAAGTGTCGAAGTATTATAACAATCGTTAAGTGCAGTATACCTTTATTTCTATACAAAAAATAATAGCCAATCTAAAAGTAATATACTCTTAGATTGGCTACTAGTTTAAAATTGTCGATTCAAAGATAATATTCTACTTCATCATGACATATTAGTTAAGTAGTCTATAGTCTCCTTGGAATATTATTTTAACTTTTTAGCGTTATATAAATCAGCTAAAGGCTTTAATTCATCATAAAATGCTTGGAATTCATCTAAATCCATTTGTTGACCCGCATCACTAAGTGCAACAGATGGATCTGGATGCACCTCAGCCATAACACCATCAGCACCTACTGCTAATGCTGCTTTCGCAGTTGGTAACATGATATCTTTACGACCTGTACTATGCGTAACATCTACCATGACTGGTAAGTGTGTACCTTGTTTTAAAATTGGTACTGCTGAAATATCTAAAGTGTTACGTGTCGCCTTTTCATAAGTTCGGATTCCGCGTTCACATAAAATAATGTTTTGATTACCTTGTGAAGCAATGTATTCAGCTGCATAAACAAACTCTTCGATTGTAGCAGATAAACCACGTTTTAATAGAATAGGCTTTTTCGTACGCCCAGCTTCTTTTAATAACTCAAAGTTTTGCATATTACGTGCACCAATTTGGAATACATCTAAATATTCATCGGCTACTTCAAAATCATTAGGATTTACAATTTCACTAACTACATTTAAATCGTATTTATCTTTAATCTGTTTAAGTATTTTAAGTCCTTCAACACCTAGGCCTTGGAAGTCATAAGGCGATGTACGTGGTTTAAAAGCACCGCCACGAATAAATTTTTCACCTTTAGCATGTAAGTTTTTAGCAACAGCTTCAACTTGTTCAAATGATTCAACTGAACATGGCCCAAATACAAATGATTTATTGCCGTCTCCAATAATGCCCCCATTATCAAATGTTACAATCGTATCTTCAGGTTTCAACTTACGTGATACATATAAATGTTTTTCATTTTCAGATTTTTGTAAATCTGTAGAGGCTTTGAAAATTTCTTTAAATAATTGCTTAATAGTATTATCGTTGAATGGTCCTTTGTTACTATCGATTAAGTCGTTAAGCATTTCTTTTTCACGTTGTGGATCATAGATACGTGTACCTTGTTTTAATTTTTCTTCCCCAATTTTTTGTGCTAGTTCACCACGTTTAGATAATAAGTCTAAAATTTGATGATTCAGTGATACAATCTCACTTCTGTATGATTCTAATTTATTACTCATCCTTACTCACCTCTACTAATTATTTCAAGTATATTCCACTTTAAAGCAATAAAATATAATGTTAAAAAATATTCTAACAATATCATATGTATAGTTCAACCCTAAATTGACAGAAAATAATCAATTTTCTAATTATATGATTCGAGACTGACACTTCGATTTTCTCAGTCATTATTGAAAAGTTATATTCTATATTGATATTTATTAGCAAATGTTAATCAATTAAATAAGTGTCATTATTATAGCTTATTTTGAGTCAACATTACTGCTTTTAAGAAAAATTTTCGTTTCTATCTTCTATTATAAATCTAAAATTCTCATACATTCAACCTAACGCTTAATAAAAATTAACAACCTTTGTCTTTGTATATTAATATAAATCTATAGTGAACATCACTCACCAACATATGCGGCTATATTTGAATTAGTGAACGTCATTGTACCTTCTAAGATTCATTGTTTATTTGATTATCGAATATTTTTCCATCTTCAGCTTAAAATGTGCAATATCACTATTGTAATCTAACGATGTTACAAACAACATAAATACATGGAATGATTGCGTTGCCTTTCAAAATAAACTGATGATATCAAAAAAGGTAAGCACCTGAATGCCTACCTTTTATTTTGAAATTCAATTTTTAAAAATATAATACATAGCTTACTGCTATGATTGATTATTAAACGATTTTAGTAATCTTAGTCATTGAATGTACGTTTCTCTATTTTACTTTTAGCTTTCTCAACTTTAGCATTTGGCGTTTTTGATGCATTGGATGATTTAGCATTTGTTGTTTTTGAATTCTTATTACTAGTTTGATTATTCTTTTGAGTTGACTTACTTGAACTACTTTGTTTCTTTGCACCTTGTGATGATTTCTTATTATGTTGCTTTTTCTGACCTGAAGTTTTATTTGTAGATGCTTTTGATGCATTTCGTTTATTTGAAGGTGTTGTTTTTTTAGATTGTTTACCTGATTTCTTGTCAACAGCTGTATTATTAGTTGTTTTTTCATCAGCTTTACGTGTAATAACACCATTTTCAAATTTAGCTTCTTTTTGTTTAACAGTGTCTTTATTATCTGTATTAACTGTCTCTGTCTCTGATACATCGTTCTTTTTAGTAACTAATTGAGGAATTTCTTTCAAGTCATTTTTAGCAACTGGTTTTTCTGCAAATAACGCTTCAGTTAATTGACTCTCTTTTGAACCTGGTGTTAATTTAGCTTGCTTCTGTTTTGCAGCGTTTGCTAATCTTTCAGCTTGTGACTCTGGTTTTGATACTTCTACCTTTGCTGCACTTGCATCTTTAGTTAATGTGTCACTGTCTTTCTCTGCTTGTGCTTCTTTTTTAGCTTCTTGAACCTCTTGTGCCTCTTGTGATGTATCACTTAAATTATTTGCACTTGCTTCTTCTTTTATCGCTGCTTGTTGTGCTTTCAATGCCACTGCTTTTGGTTCTTCATTTGATACAGCTGCACTTTTATCTGTTTCTGCTTGTGCTTCTTTTTTAGCTTCTTGAATCTCTTGTGC